>JAZSOX010000158.1:0-4371 GCA_045537175.1 Bacilli bacterium | reverse complement strand
TAACGTGAAATTTAAAGTAGAGCCAAAGGATTTTTTGTTATTTATTATATATTGTATAATACTCCTTTACTTATGTGCTTTAGCAGTATCTAATTTATTTTGTTTAATTCATACAGGTACATTTTATGGATTAATACCAATAAGTGCATTTTCTTTAAAATATTTACCATTTACAATAGGACTTTTTATTGGAGCTTTAATATTAATCTTTACAAGCGTTTCATCATACATTTTTGATAAACAAAAAGGACCTGGAATTGGACTTAAAATTGGTGGCGACAAACAAAGTGATGGTTATAACAGATGGGCAAAAGAAAAAGAAATTAAAGAAGATAAAAACGTAGAAAAAATTTCAACGAATTTAAAAGAAGTAGAAGCTGCAGGGATTCCACTTATTAGTAATGAAAAACAAATGTGGGTAGATAATGGTAGTTATCATAATTTAGTAATAGGTTCAACTGGTAGTGGTAAAACTGAAAACTTAGTATTTCCAATGGTTAATGTCTTAGCCAAAAAAGGCGAAAGCATGATTATTACTGACCCTAAAGGGGAAATTTATAGAAAAACAGCTAAAAATTTAGAGGAAAGAGGATATAGAGTAATTGTTCTTAATTTCCGTGAAACAGAAAAAGGTAACGCTTGGAATCCATTAGCATTACCTTATCAATATTATAAAGAGAAAAATTTTGATAAATCTACAGAACTTTTAGAAGACGTAGCATTAAATATATTATATGATCCAAGTAGTAAAGGTGATTCTGACTTCTGGGAAAAAGGTGCAGCAGATTATTTTTCTGGCCTTGCTTTAGGATTATTTCAAGATGCCAAAGAAAAGGAAGTAAATTTAAATAGTATCAACTATATGAGTACTGTTGGTGAAGAAAGATATGCTACAAGTAATTTTATTAAAGAATATTTTAATTTAAAAGGACCTGATTCTAGTGCTTATATGTTTGCAAGTACAACAATTAATGCTCCAAATGATACAAAAGGTGGATTATTATCAACATTTAGACAAAAAATTAGAATGTTCTCAACTAAAGAAAACTTATCAGAAATGCTTTCATATAGTGATTTTGATATGCGTGATATTGGTAAAGGCAAAACAGCAGTATTCATGATTATTCATGATGAAAAGAAAACATACCATAGCTTAATGACAATTTTCATTAAACAATGTTATGAAACATTAATAGATGTGGCTCAACAAAATGGTGGAAAATTACAATATAGAACAAACTTTATTTTAGATGAATTTGCTAATATGCCGCCACTTAAAGATGTTGATAGTATGGTATCAGCAGCACGTTCTCGTGATATAAGATTTACATTTATTATTCAAAATTATGCTCAATTAAATGATGTATATGGTGAAGAAGTAGCTCAAGTAATCAGAGGTAACTGTGGTAATTTAATTTATTTAATAAGTACAGAATTAAAAGCTTTAGAAGAGATTAGCAAGATGTGTGGAGAAGTTAAATCTAAAGAAAAAGATAAGACTGCATCAACACCACTAGTAACAGTTAGTGATTTGCAAAAATTAAAATTAGGAGAAGCTATTATTATTAGGCTTCGTATGAGTCCATTTAAGACTAAATATGCTCCTAACTTTAAAATTGATTGGGGAGAAGAATATCCTGAAGCATCATATCCTTCTAGAAAAACTCAACCAATTGAATTATTTGATTTAAAAAAATATGTAACAGAAGAAAAACGTAAAAAAATGATGAATGGTAATGAAGGATATAATAATATACCTAATTTAGGTGGTATGGGCATTCCTCAAGAACCAATAAATCCATTATCAATGCATAATGGCCAAAGGCCAACAAATAATAGAGAGGTTATGCCAAATCCATTTGCCGCAGGACTACAAGGTATGGATATTGATGCAATGATGAAGGATATTGATCAAAAATTAAAAGAACTTGATGAAGAAGAAAAAAGACAAAAAGAAAAATTAAAAGAACAAAATAGACAATTAATGGAATCTGTTGTTAAAAAAGAGGTAGTACCACATCAAGAATCATTATTTAAAGATGAAGAAAAAGAAGAAATTAGGCCAGTTGAAAAACCAAAAATAAATATTGATGTTGATAGTGTTATTGTTAATGAAAATGTAATAACTGATGATGAATTTTTTGATGATTTTTTTGGAGATGATGAATAGGTAAATTCATTTTCTCCTTTTTTATTTATTACATATTTTATATTAGGTGATACTTATGAAAAGTATATACGAAAATGAATATTCACCTAGTATGGGAATTCTAATTGATGTAAAAGATCCAATAAGTTATAAAGAAAAACATAATCCTTATAGTATAAATATTTATTATGATAAATTACTAATGAATCACAAAACTTTATTAAATAAAAGCAAAAAATATTTTATAATTTGTGATAAAGGTCATAAAAGTAAGCAAGCAGTAAGAATACTTTCGTTTTACGGATACGATGTAACATATGTTATAAATTCGTGATTTTACCACATACTTATATTATAATAAGTATGTGATTTGTTATGGGAAGTATTTTAAATGATATATATAATTATTTAATTGAGATAGTTAATAGTTCATCTATATATGGACCTTTATTTGCATGCTTTTTAATATTCTTAGAATCAATACTTCCTGTATTACCTTTATTTGTATTTATAACAATTATATTTATTGCTTACGGTTATACAACTGGTTTTATTATATCTTATGTATTAACATGTTTAGGCTGTTTGTTTTCATTTTATTTCTGTAGAACATTATTGAAAAATTTTGTTAGATCAAAATTAAGAAAAATTGATAAATTGGACAATCTTATGTTAAAAATTGATAAAATAAAATTATCAAATTTAGTTTTATTACTTGCTATTCCTTTTACACCAGCATTTGTTGTAAACATAGCATCTTCTTTATCAGAAATGACTTTTAAGAAATTTTGTGTTGCAATTTTTATTAGTAAAATATTTTTAGTGTTCTTTTGGGGATTTATTGGTACAAGTTTATTAGAAAGTTTAAAAAATCCCAAAATTATAATTGTTATTTTAATAATGTTACTAATTGCCTATTTATTAAGCCGATTTGTCACAAAAAAACTTGATATTGAGTAAATACAATGTAAACGAAAAATATGGTTATTTGACTTTAAATTAATAAAATAGTATATTATTAATAGAAAATAGGTGAAATATATGTCACGAATGGATGATCAAATAACAACTGAAATGATTAAACTTGTTAATGAAAATGCTGAAATGTATCGAATAGCTGAATATATTGTAAGTAAATATGAAGGAATTGACATTAATGATGCTAGGGAATTTGCTCAGTACTTAACTAGAACTTTAGAACTTTCAAAGTCAGAAATCATATCTGGAAAAGCAGATAAAACAATTTTTAAGTGGGTAAAAGGAAGAATGCTTGTTAAAAATTCTGTTCTTCAAAAAGGAGAAGAAATTACAGAAACTCCTTTAAAAACAAAGAAAGAGACTATTAATCCAACTAATTTTAAAAAGAGAATTGTAATGTTTGTAGCAGCATCTGTCATCGTTGTATATATAGTTGTAAATTTATTAACTGGCGCCATAACTTATGTTACAGATTCAATTGAAAATCATAAATTAGAAAACAATGTTTCTCAAAGTATTGGAATGCTTGCTAGTCAGGTTGGAAATGATGCTTATGAATATAAAATGAATATAGTTGCACAAAATACTTACGTAGTACCTGGTCAATTTAATTCTGATGGAAGTCCAGTTACAGCTTATCGTAATGAAGATATAGCATCAGATATAATAAAAGTTTGTTCTCATGATCCTGAACTTTTTGATATATGTGTCCAAAATGCGTACTTTAATATGGGAAAAAACAGATTAGGTAATATGGACAAAGTAATAAGTTGGTTAAAAGTTTATACTGAAGATAAAGAAGAATTAAGTTATATTTATGATCAAATAAAAGATTGTGATATATTTGTAGAATACCTAGTAAAAGAAGGGTTTATAAGTCCAAATGATGAAGACTATCCTTTATTAGATAAAGCTATTCAAGAATATAAATCTTTAGGAGACCATAAATCACCATTTACATCTCTATCTAAGGAATATCAAAAAGTAATACAAAAATTAATAGATGAGTATGAAAAGAATAAAAGTGTTACTTATCCATTATATGAAGAAAGATTAAAAGAATTAGTAGAACTTGATAGAAAAGGTGGAGGAAGAAATGGAAGTTAATGTTATAACATTGGAAAATGAAAATGAATATATTATAATCGATACTATTGAATTTAATAATAATAAATATTTATTTCTATCAAATAAAGAAGATGAAACAGATATGTGTGTTAGAAAAGTTCTAATAAAAGAAGAAA
>JAZSOX010000112.1:0-2150 GCA_045537175.1 Bacilli bacterium | reverse complement strand
AATCGCCATGATCAATAGAATCAATATCTTTATAAGTTTTATATTTAGTCCATTGTTCAAATCTTCCATAATCATGAAGTAATCCAATTATCATAGCTAAATATGCATCTTCTTTATTTAGTTTTTCCGATTCAGAAATTTGTTTACACAAATCCATGACTCGATAAGAGTGAAAATACTTTAATTTAATCATAGAATCATCCATATCATAACTTCTAACATATTTATCAAACTCATTTAATAAATCAATCATAAAATCCCCCTAAATAAAAAATCACATCCTAATATAAGGACGTGATTGACGTGGTACCACCTTAATTTGTATATCTCTATACCTCTATATTATAACGGAATTACCGGAACGCTCTATTTACTTAAGCATTCAACTAGCTTGCTACCTTCATCTACTCTTCGTTAAGAAAAGCTCTCAGCTAATGCTTTTCATCTCTTATAATTACTAACTAGACTACTCCTCAAGTTCAAAGTTTTTATATATTATAAACCAAAATTATTTTTTTTACAATAGTTATAATTTTAATTTTAAAATTAAATTATAATTATATATTACCCTATTCTGAAAGCAGGAGCTACACCATATAAAGAAGAAGAAGAATTAGTAGGATTAGTAGCATTATAACCTGTTAAATAAAAGCCTGTACTATTATTAGAAGGCGCTGTACGAAACCACCAACCAATTCCACTTTTTTTTAAAGTTGAATAATCATCTGTTATTCCGTAAAAATCTAATTTTCTAGTTTGAGAGGCAGCCGTGTCTTTCGATACTTCTTTTCCCCATACTTCTTTTGGAGATAATAAATATATTTTATCTGTTGTTTTATAGTTTTCTGTTTTTCCTGATTCATATCCTGATACTACATATGTATCTATTATATTTTCTTTTAATTCTGATGGAAATGCATTATATATTGTACTATTTACATATGTTCTCATTGCACTATCTTTCCATCCACCTGCATTTGTGTTTGTTGAATTCATTTCATGTTCTGTTATTATATCGACAAATTCTATTACAAATCCACAAGCTGTTTGGGAGAAACCTGAGGTACTGCATTCTTCTGGTGTTGATGTGTTTGCTATTCTTACCGTAAATGTTCCAAACCCTGTTAGTGTTACTTCTTTTGTGTCACCTACTTTATATCTAGAGGTTTTTCCTTTTTTTACATTTTTTGCTATTCTCTCCCAAGAATCTTCTGCAAACGATATTGTATATACATCATCCATCGCTTCATCTTTTATTTTTTCTAATATTAAATTTCTATTACTCAAAAGAGCTAAAGTGACTGCAATTAAAATAACTGCTAAAACTAATATAATATACATTATTGATGAAATCGCAAAACCTTTATTATTTAATTTCATATATTCACCTACCCTTTTACACTAAAATAATTATATATTATATTATAAAATATTTCAATTGTTTTTATATCTTTTTTATTGTATAATTGTTATGGTGAGTGTATGAAAATTAAATTAAAATTATGGGTAAAAATTGTTTTAGTTGTTATAGTTTTATTTAGTCTAACTACTCTTTATAGCAGATATATAGGCACTAATGGATTAGTTGTTAAAGAATCCCTAAGTAATATTAAGTCATCTATATTATTACTATTCCCTATTACTTCTTGTAAAGTTAATTCTTTACCATCACTATTTATAGGTTCATCAATACTTTTTATTTTGTTTAAACTAAGTATCGCTTCTGATACATAAAATTCTGGTATTTCTAAAAATCTAGCTATTTCCTCTATACTAGGTTCTTTCATAAGTTTTTGTGTTAATAGTATATAAGCTTTTTCTATTTTTAAATTTAATTTAGTTATTTCTCTACTAACTTTTATTCCTTTATCTTCTCTAACTAATTTTCTCATTTCTCCTAATATATATGGATATGCGTATGTAGTAAATTTACAGTTCATATTAGGATTATATTTTTTATATGCGCTTATTAATCCTAAACATCCAGCTTGATATAAGTCTTCTCTACTATTATAATTTTTAAAATAATTACTAATCGAATAAATTAGTTTTTCATTTTCTATTATCAATTTTGTTATCTCATCCATGTTATCACCTTAAATTTAATATCCTTATCGCACTTAATTCATCTTTTGTTTCATACACATAAT
>JAZSOX010000078.1:0-2474 GCA_045537175.1 Bacilli bacterium | reverse complement strand
ATTTGATTTTTAAAATGTACTAATTCATCTTTATTTTTAACTTTAACAGTTAGATTACATATAGTTCCATTTTCAGTGTCTTTATTATGCATTTCAACAATATGAATTTTTTCTTTAGTAGACTCAGTTATTAAATCCATTAAGAAATTCTGATTATTAACTAAAATAGATATATCACTTAAATAAGTATTTTCAACTTCTTCATTCCATTCTACTTTTATAAGTCTATCTTCATTAGTTTTTGTATTCATACACCCTTTTTTATGAACTGACACACCTTCACCTTTAGTAATAAATCCAATTATTTCATCACCCTTAACTGGTTTACAACATTTAGCTAATGAATACATTATATTTGTATTACCATCAACAATAATATCATCTTTAGTATGATGTATTACAGTAGGTTTTATTTTTTCAATTAAAATATCATCTACATTTTGTTTATCTTCAGTAGTTAAATTTATTATATAACCAGCAGTATAACGTAGTGATCCAATTGATAGATATAAATCTTCCAAAGATTCCATTTTTAAATCCTTATAAATCTTATCTAAATTATCATCACTTAAAACTTCGTTTATACTTAATTTTCTTTTCCTTATTTCTTTTTCTAAAATATTTTTACCTTTTTCAATATAAGATTCTCGATCTTTTTTACTGAAATAAGATTTAATTTTAGTTTTAGCTTGTGGTGTTCTAACAAAATTTAACCAATCTTGATTAGGGGTAGCATTATTATTAGTTATAACTTTTACTATATCATTATTTTGCAAAGCATAAGATAAAGGTACTATATTATCATTTACAATAGCTCCAACTGTTGTGTCACCTACGCCACTATGAATACGATATGCAAAATCTACTGGTGTAGAATCTTTAGGAAGTTCTATAACATCTCCTTTAGGAGTAAATACATAAATAAGTTCTCCTAAAATATCATTATTCATTGCGTTTTCAAATGATGCATCATTCTCATCGCTATTTGTTTCAATAATATTTCTGAACATTTCTAATTTTTGTTCCATAATAGCTTGAACTTTTTTAGAACCTTTTTCTTTATAAGACCAGTGAGATGCAATACCTTTTTCAGCTATTTCATCCATTTCATAAGTACGCACTTGAACTTCATAAACTTCTCCATCATTACCGAATACTGTAGTATGAAGACTTTGATACATATTTTCTTTTGGATTAGCTATATAATCTTTAAATCTTTTTGGCACAGGTCTATATTTAGAGTGAATTAAACCAATAACTGTATAGCAATCTGTTTCTTTATCTACAAATATACGCAGTGCCAAAATATCATAAATATCACTATATTTTTTACCGTTGTTAAGCTTATTATAAATACTATAAACGCTTTTTACTCTTCCCTTAATTTGATGATTTATACCATTTTCGTTAAGCAAATGAGATAAGTTATCTTTCATTTCTAAAAGATTATCATTAAGTTCCATAGTAGTTTTATTTAGTTTTTCTAATATATCTTGATATACATCCGGCTTTAATATCCTTAAACATATATCTTCAAGTTCTCCTTTAATAGAATTAATACCCAAACGATGAGCGATTGGAACTAATACAGCCATTGTTTCTTTTGCTTTATCTTTTTGTTTTTCTTCTTTTATCGCCCAATTAGTACGCATATTATGAAGTCTATCTGCAAGTTTAATATAAAGCACTCTTGGATCTTCAGCTAGACCTACTAATACCTTTCTTAAATAAATTGCACTAGATTCTGTTTCATCTACTAATTCTAATTTATTTATCTTAGAAACACTATCAACTATTTTCGCTACATCATGGCCAAACTTGCTTTCTAAAATCTCCTTAGTTGCATTTTCCCCGTTATTTAATACTTCATGTAATATTGCTGCTATAATAGTTGTATCATCTACATTTAAATCTATTAATATATTTGCAACATGTAGTGGATGAGTAATATAATCGTCTCCACTTAATCTTTTTTTACCTTCATGTTCTTTTGAAGCATATTCATATGCTTCTTTTATTTTATTTAAAGATACTTCATTAGTAGTTTTCAATCTACCATAAAACATTTCAAATGTTATTTCTTTATCTTTCATTTATTTTCATTCCTATCATTTAAATTTCTATAATTTATAATATTTTGCCTTACATAGACTTCTAATTTTATTCCATCAGTATTCAAAATATCACTTACAATTTCATATATTCTTAAATCACTTTTATTTTTCCACTTAGTTTCTATACAATAATTCCAAATATCTTTGGAAGTTACAAACCTAATATTTTCTCTTTTTAATTCAGAAACTTTTGCTTCTAATGCTGGTAATATTCTTCTATATAAATCATTTATCGAACTAAATTTTTCTGTATTACCATCCATAAAAACAAACCTTCTTTCATAATATTATTATATATCATTTTATTTATCTTTTAAAGGAGATTTATGAAGAAGAAAAATATATTTATTAAATCTACCA
>JAZSOX010000126.1:0-7191 GCA_045537175.1 Bacilli bacterium | reverse complement strand
GTATTCTTAATTATAAACTTACTTCAGTTATACTGAAAAAGAGTAGAATAAAAAAGAATAGTTACTGGGATAATTTAACTGACAATGAAAAATTAATATTAATTAAAAATATTACAGATTTTGATTTAGAAATAAATGATACTAATTCATATGATAAAGCTCAAGTATGTACTGGTGGTATTCCATTAAATGAAATAAATAATAATATGGAATCTATTTATCAAAATGGTTTATATTTAATCGGAGAAATTCTAGATGTAGATGGTAAATGTGGTGGCTTTAATTTAGCCTTTGC
This sequence comes from Bacilli bacterium, assembly GCA_045537175.1. Classification (GTDB taxonomy): domain Bacteria; phylum Bacillota_I; class Bacilli_A; order RF39; family UBA660; genus SIG200. The sequence goes on along the minus strand of JAZSOX010000126.1, from coordinate 6,896 downwards.
ATTTATTACAGGTTATTTAGCAGGAAAGAGTATTTAATATGTTAAAGATAAGACAAATAAAAGTAGAGGTATTATCTGATAATGAAGATGCAAGATTTAATGCACTTCTTAAAAAGATAAAATTAAAAAAGGAAGATATTCTAAATTATAAAATTACTAAGCAATCATTAGATGCGAGAGATAAAGAATGTATTTATTATGTATATGAAATGGTTGTAGAAATTAATAATGAAGAAGGATATTTAAAGAAAAACAAAAATAAAGATATAGAATTTTATCAAGAAGAAGTATATGAATATAAAAAAGAAGGTAACCAAAAATTAAATAATAATATTGTTATAGTTGGAAGTGGACCAGCTGGTTTATTTGCAGCATACATTTTAGCAGAGAATGGCTATAAACCTATAATAATAGAACGAGGGAAAAGAGTAGAAGAACGTATTAAAGACGTTGAAAATTTTTGGAATACCAACAAATTAAATTTAAATTCAAATGTTCAATTTGGTGAAGGTGGAGCGGGAACGTTTTCTGATGGAAAGTTAAATACTTTAATAAAAGATAAAAATAATAGAATGAAAAAAGTATTTACTACATTTGTTCTTTGTGGAGCTCCAGAAGATATTTTATATAGTTATAAACCACATATTGGTACAGATAAATTGAGAAATATAATTATTAATATGCGTAACAAAATTATTGATATGGGTGGTAAATTTTTATATGAGACTTCCTTAACTGATATCATAATAGAAGATAATACTTTAAAAAAGATTATAGTTAATAATTCAGAAGAAATTTTGTGTGATGCATTAATTTTAGCAATAGGTCATTCTGCTCGTGATACGTTTGAAATGTTATATAAAAACAATTTAGAAATGGCTAATAAACCATTTGCAGTTGGACTTAGAATAGAACATATTCAAAAAATGATAGATGAAGCTCAATATGGTAAAAAATACGCAGAAATTTTATCAAAAAGCACTTATAAATTAACTCATCAATCATCTAATGGTAGAGGAGTATATACTTTCTGTATGTGCCCAGGTGGCTTTGTTGTAAATGCAAGTAGTGAAGAAAAACGTTTAGTGATTAATGGTATGAGTAATCATGATAGAAATGAAGAAAATTCTAATAGCGCTATTATAGTAACTATTTCAGAAAAAGATTATGGTACTAATATTTTAGATGGTGTTAGATATCAAAGATTACTGGAAGAAAAAGCGTATAGTTTATGTAATGGAAAAATTCCTGTGCAATTATATAAAGATTATAAAGATAATAAACTTAGTGATAGATTTGAATCAGTTAAGCCAATTATAAAAGGTAATTATGATTTTGCTAATTTAAATGATTTATTTTCAAAAGAAATTAATGATTCTTTGAAAGAAACTATAGAGGTCTTTGGCAAAAAGATAAAAGGGTTTAACAATGACGATACTATTCTTTTGGGAGTTGAAAGCAGAACGTCATCACCCATAAAAATAATTCGTGATGAAAATTTTGAAAGTAATATTAAAGGAATATTTCCTTGTGGTGAGGGTGCAGGATATGCTGGTGGAATAACTTCAGCCGCAATTGATGGTATAAAAGTAGCCGAAGCTATCGGAAAAATTTACATATAAAAAAGATATTTCTTGTTATGAAATATCTTTTTTATTGATGAGTTTTCCTTGATAAGTATCTCTTTTAACCATTTCTTTATCAATATCATTTAATACACAAAACTTTTTTAGTAACCAATCGGGAGTTATTAAATCCTCTTTAATAGGATCGCCAGTTATTCTTTCTATAACAATTTTTTCGTCTAATAATTCCAGTTGCTTAATTACTATATTAATATATTCTTCTTTAGAAAGAATATGAAATTTTTCTTTTTCATAAATATCAGCAAGTTCTGTATTTTTAGTAATAAATAACATGTGGATTTTAATACCATCTACTTTTAAATCATTTAAAAGTTTTATAGTATTTATCATATCTTTATCATTTTCATTTGGAAGACCATTAATGATGTGCGCTACAACAAAAATCCCTTTTTCTTTTAATTTTTTTGCTGCATTAATAAAACATTCAACGTTATGGCCTCTTTTAATAAACTCTAAAGTTTTATTGTTGCTACTTTGAAGACCTAACTCAATTGTTAAAAATGTTTTTTTGTTTAGCTCACCTAAATAATCTATTACTTCATCCGACAATGTATCAGGTCTAGTTGCGATAGCAAGGCCGACTACTTTAGGATAGTGTAGCAGTCCTTCAAATATTTTTTTTAATGTACTTAGTGGAGCATAAGTATTAGTACCAGCTTGAAAATATGGTATATACAAACTATTTGGCCATTTATTTTCTAAAATTTTAATGTTATTCAAAAATTGTTCTTCAATAGATTCATTACTATTAATAATATTTGATTTGCTAAAATCACTACAATATATACAGCCATTTCCATTTGTTTTATTTGGACAACTCATATGAGCATCTATTGGTACTTTAAAGACTTTACTATTAAATTTAGTACGATAAAAGTAATTTAAAGTGTGATATCTTTTGTTATCAAGACTATATTTAAACATAATCCACCTCGCAATTAATATACATAATATTTATTTAGTTTTCAAGATTTTGAATAATTATTTTTTATATCAACATAATATAAGTGGAGGATAAAAATGGAAAATAAAGAAAAAGAAGTAAATGTATTAGATGAGCTTCATAAAGGTGCTTGTATGGGCCAAGATGCTATTCATTTTATAATTGAAAAAGTAACAGAAGAAGGATTAAAGAAAGAGTTAGATATTCAATATAATAAGTATAAGAAAATCACTGACGAAATAAAGGAATTATATCCAGAATATAGTGATAAAAAACCCCATGAAACTAGTACAATGAATAAAGTAATGACATGGTATGGTATTGAAATGAGAACAATGACTGATGATAGTACTTCAAAACTTGCTGAACTTTTAATGCAAGGAACTAATATGGGGATTATTGAGGGAAGAAGACTTTTGAATCATAAACATACAGATGAAAATGTTAATAGATTAGTGAAAGAATATGTGGAAATGCAAGAAGCCGCATTAGAAAATTTAAAAAAATTTTTATAAATAGAGTTATCTCTATTTTTTATTTTTAAAAAAATAGATTTTCTTATAAATTTTTGTTACAATACCGGTAGGTGATTACATGCTAGTTTATGGAAGAAATGTCTTAAAAGAATTAGACAGAAAAAAGATTAGAAAAATATATGTAAGCAGTAAAGAGCTTATACCTTATTTAAATAGCGAAAACTTGAAATATGATTTAGTACCAAAACAAAGACTTGATAGTATGACAAAAGGAAATCATCAAGGAATAATTGTTGAAATACATGATTATGAATACTATACAATGAATGATGTTGATAGTGATTTTGTAGTAATTCTTGATCATTTAGAAGATCCACATAATTTTGGAGCGATAATTCGTACTTGTGAATGTGCTGGTATTACAAATATAATAATACCTAAAGATAGAAGTGTTACAGTTAATGACACAGTAGTAAAAGTTAGTGTTGGAGCTATAGAACATGTTAAAATAATTATGGTAAGTAATTTAGTTAATGCTATTAACAAATTAAAAGATATGAATTACTTTGTATATGCTGCTGATATGGGTGGAGAAAATTATCAAAATATTACTTACCCAAAAAAGAAAGCGTTAGTTATAGGTAATGAAGGCAAAGGAATAAGTAGATTAGTTGAAGAAAATTGTGATTTTGTAGTAAGTATACCAATGAAAGGAAGTATTAACAGTTTAAATGCTAGTACATCTGCTGGCATACTAATATACGGAATGAATAGAAATGACTGAAGAAGAATTAAAAAATACAAATGATAATGAACTTATAATGTTATATCGCGAAGAAGACGAAGATGCAAAAAATATACTATTTTATAAGTACAGATTTATAATAGATATTCTTATAAAGAAACATTTAAAATATTTAACTAGTTTAAATATAGATTATCAGGAAATATATAGTGAATGTACTGTTGGGTTTAGTGATGGGCTTAGAAGTTATCAAGAAGATAAAAGTGCCAGTCTTGCAACTTTTATAACATTATGTATTGAAAGAAGATTAGGCAATATTATTCGTAAATATAATCGTGATAAATATAAAGCATTACAAGATACATTTTCACTAGATTATATTTATTCTGAAAAAGATACACGTCTTATGGATTTATTAAGCGATGATTATGAACATGATCCACTTAAAAATATAACTGAACAAGAAGGATATTTAGAACTTGTAAATAGTATTAAAGATAAATTAACAGAAAAAGAATATGAAGTATTTGTTTTAATGGTAAGAGGATTAAGTTATATTGAAATAGCAAAAATTCTTAACAATACGCCAAAACAAATTGATAATACAATTCAAAGAGTAAAAAGTAAAATTAGAAATATTATAAATGAAAAAGAAGAATGCAACATATAAAGTTGTATTTTTTATTTAATTCTTTAAGTTGTTTACAAAAAACTTAGACTTTGATATAATTTATTCATAATAAGAGGGAGTGGTTATAATGAAAATGTTAACTGCAGAGATAACAAAATTATTAGATAAATTATATAACCTACGTGGTGAAGACAGTGTAATACTTTCTAAAATGGATTCAGAAAGAGCTAAAGCTGAAGAAACAAAAGAAAGAACTGCTAGTGAAAAAACTACGTTGCAAGATAAAATAGCAAATCTTACAGAAGAAGAAAGAGTGCTTGCTGAAGAAGGAGAAAAATTAGTTGCAACATTAAGTAGAATTAAAACTGATGATTTTAAAATTGTTTTAGAAAAATTAAATGTTGACTTTAATCCAGATAAATTAAGTGAAGATGTTAATAGATTGCTTCCTAAAACAATAGAGAAAGTTCAAGAAGAAAAGAAAAGTGCTGAAGATGGTCTTATAAAGGTTGAAGCAGAAATGAATACTGCAATTGCAACTATAGAAGAACTTGCGATTAGAAAAGATGAAGCACTATCTAATCAAGCAAGATTAAATGAGTACTTTGATTTAGCATTAAATGGAAATATTAATATTACAAGAGATTCTATAACTAGTCTTTTAGAAAAATTTGAATTTACTGAAGATGAACGTAGAGAAGCGGCTAAAATAATGATGTTCCCTGAAGATGCTTTATATGATTATGAAAATAAAATAAAAAATATTGAACAACCAGGAAAGAGTATTTCTGAAGTTTTTGCTGAAGCAAAAGAAAACTTTGATGAAGAAGAAAAAGAAGAAGGAACAAATAATAATGTTTCTTTATCACCTAGAGAAGTTTTAATCAATTTATTAACTGAAGTTGGATTTGATTATTTAGATTTTACAAGTAATGATATTGATAAAGTTTTATCTAATTATAATGAAATAGACTTAAGAAAAAATGTAGAATTTGCTAAATCTAAAGATTTAAAATTAGACTTATTTGTAGATAATGTAGAATTACTATATGACAAGGAATTAGAAAGTAAAGTTAGTAAATTAATTGAAATTGGTAAAGAGCCATTTGATATATATTTAAATCCAAATATTTTAGTTAAATATAACAAAGAAACATTAGAAGATACAATAGATAGATTAAAAAGTAGTGGTTTAGATCCTAAAAAAGTACCATTAATAGCATATTAGGAGGGAAGACATGGCATTAAAAGCAAAATTAGATTTATTAAGTCTTAGTGATGAAGAAAAATCAAAAGCATGTGGAAAATTTCTTGCAACACTTGCATTAGTAACTGAGGAAGAATTAACTGATAATTTGGCTTATTTATCATCACAAGGTGTTCAAATAAGAAATGCAAGAGAAATAAAAGTTTTGGCAGATACAAAAGCTGTAATGGCTAAAAAATTTAGTATTCTTGGAGAAATTCATGAAGAAGGAATTTATAGAGAAGATCCAACATTAATTACAAGAAATGCAATAGATATTTATAAAAAAATTCAATATTGTAAACAAAACGGAATTTCATATAAAAGAGAAGATGGAACTTACGAACCATTCTTATTTAGTGAAGCAGCATGGCAAAAAGCTTTTAATAGAGAAAGTACAGTAGTAAGTGAAGTTGCCAAACAAGTTGTAGAAGGTCCAATAGTTACTATTGAACCAGTTGTTGCAGCTACAATAAGCGGAGTTGAACCTGTTATACCAGAAGCAATAGAACTTGAAGATGAAGATCATATCGATATAAAAGAGTACATGAAAGCATCTGATGATATTGCGGAATTAGAGGCTAGAACAACAAACTTTGCAGCAATAAGACAAGAACTTGAAGGACAACTTGCAGAATTAGATGCGTTAAAAAACATGACTTTTGATGATGGCGAAATAAGTTTTAATGATTTAGAACCAGAAACTTATGGAATGAGGAGAGCAGCATGAAATTTTTAGAAAAATATGATTTTAACAAAGAAGAAATAGCTGATTTCTTAAATAATTCACCAAAAAAATTAATCGACGCAATTAAAGATAATAAAAAGTTAGTTTGTGAAAATATAGATTATCTTAAAGGCTTAGGAGTAACAAATTATCAACAAATATTCCTAGAATATTATGATATGTTCTTAATGGATCATAGTAATTTTGTGGAAGTTTTCTCAAAATATGAACCAGAAGATTTAATTGAAAAATTAAATAAAAATATTAGAATAGTAGAATATTTATAAGATGCACAAAGCATCTTTTTTATTTGTTTTCCCAATGTTATAATCTAGATGGAGTGAATTTATGAAGTACATAATTATATTAGTTTTAAGTGTTTTCTTTTTAAGTGGATGTGAAGAAAAAATATTTGAAGATAATAGTAATGAACATATTATAAATTTAAAAGAAGATATTGAAGTATATAGTGATACCTATTT
>JAZSOX010000003.1:0-2991 GCA_045537175.1 Bacilli bacterium | reverse complement strand
AGAAAAGAAAATAGAAAAAAGTACTTAACAACAACAGGAATTTTAATTATTGGAAATTTATTACTAATAAATATATATATATCTTTCGGATATTATTTTGAAGAAGCATCATTATCTTTAATAAAAGCCACAGTAGGAAATATGTATTTAGAAGAATATGATTATGTACTTTTAGTATATTTAGAAAATACAGATTCTACAGGAAATGGTAATGGAAAATATCATTTAAGTGATAGCATTCCAACATTGGGTTATAACTATAGTGGATATAAATGTCAGAACAATTCTACTTTAGTTTATGATGAAGAAACTAAAACAACAAGCGTTACCATGGAACAAAAAGAAATATGCTCAGTATATTTTGATGTAATAGGGAGTATGGATTTAACTATACAAATAATGTTAGAAGATAACATTGGAAGTAACACTTATAGCGTAAGCGAAAGAATACCAGCTTTTGGATATAAGTATAGTTATTATGAATGTGCTAATAATGGAACTTTAGAATATAATAGTAATCTTCATACTGTTAAACTTTCATCTTCTACTAAAGAGTTTTGTAGTATTTATTTTACTAAAGAATCATCAGATATTACTGTAAGTCTATATGTAGAAGAGACTTATCAAGCCGGTGATTATATTGAAAGGCTAAGCATTCCAACAAATACAAGTTATACATTAAATGATAGTAAAAGTGGTTGTGTAAACAATAATAATGAAAGGGTAGATACAGATATTACATATGAAGATGGTTATATAAACATTGAATCATCAGAAATAATTAATTGTAGCATCTATTTGGATAAAGAAAATGAATAAATATATTACTAAAAAAATGTTTGTTATAATTAATGTTTTACTTTTTTTAATAGAAATAATTATGCTATATTTGATAATAAAAAGTATTCTAACTAAGGACTTAATAAGCCCAAATGACGTTACATTTTATCAATATTTAAAGGTAAAATTATCAAATTTAATATAAACGTTTGAAATAACAATTTAACTCATTTGTATTGACAAACGATTTTTTAAATCGTATATTATTGCTTAGAAAGGCCGAGATAATCGGATTAGTAATATAAAAACAAAAATATTATATACATATTTTTTTTGAGGATTTTTGATATATATCACAAAAACCCAGAAATTACATAAATAATAGTAAAAGGTAATTTCATCAGAAAAAATCTTGTATATTCAAAAGAAGGAATGAGTATGGAAAGAATTGTTATTAAGGGTGGGTTCCCTCTAAGTGGTACTATCACTATAGGTGGAGCGAAAAACAGTGCGGTAGCGTTAATCCCTGCAGCATTATTAGCTGATGGTGTTTGTACAATTAAAAATGTACCTAACATAACTGACAGAGATGCTTTATTTGAAATTATAAGATTATTAAATTGTGACATAAAACAAAATGATAAAACGATTGAAATAGATTCAACAAGTTTGGAAAACATTCCGATAAGCGAAGCATTAAGCGTTAAACTAAGAGCATCTTATTATTTTATGGGAGTATTACTTGGCAAATATAAACATGTAGAAATATATTTTCCAGGAGGATGTAATATTGGTACAAGACCTATAGATATCCATTTAAAAGGATTTAAAGCCTTAGGAGCTAAAGTAACTAAGAGTAAACATAAATATACAATAAGTGCTGAAGAACTACATGGTGCTAATATTAATTTGGCATTTGCTAGTGTTGGGGCTACTATTAATATTATGTTTGCGGCAGTGAGAGCAAAAGGAACAACAATTATTAATAATGCAGCTAAAGAGGTAGAAATTATTAATGTTGCTGATTTCTTAAATAAAATGGGAGCAAAAATAACTGGAGCAGGTACAGAAACAATAACTATTGAAGGGGTAGACCATTTAAAAGGCGCAGAAATAGAAGTTATTCCAGATCGTATTGAAGCAGGAACTTATATTCTAATGGGAGCTTTAATGGGAAATAATTTAAAAGTAGAAGGAATTGTACCAGAACATAATGAAGCACTATTTGAAAAATTAACAGAAATGAATGTTGATTATAAAATAGAAGGTAATAGTGTTATTTTAAATAAAAGAGATGAATTAAAACCAACAAATGTTATTACTGAAGTTTATCCAGGATTTCCAACAGATTTAGGACAACCAATGAGCGTATTACTTACACAAGCAAATGGAACTTCAATTATGGAAGAAACAATTTGGGAAAATAGAATTGGACATTATCCATACTTACAAAAAATGGGAGCAGATATTAAACTAGATGGTTTAAAAGCTACTATTAATGGTAAATCAAAATTAGTTGGTACAGATATTAATGCAACAGACCTTCGCGGTGGAGCAGCATTAATACTAGCCGGATTAATAGCAGAAGGAACAACATCTATTTATGATATTGATTATATACTTAGAGGATACGAAAATATAATTAATAAGTTAAGTAATGTTGGTGCTAAAATAAGTCTAGAAGAAATATAATGTAGAGAAATCTCTACATTTTTATTTGGGGTGAATTGGTGAAAAGAAAGTATAAAATTTTTATAATAGTTTTAATAAGTTCAATTTTTACTTATTTAATATATTTTTTTAATCAAGAAGAAAAATTAAACATTGTAGCACTAGGAGATGGCATAGCTAGTGGTGAAACTTCTTATGATATTGATGGAATTAGTTTTAACGATTATATAAAAGAATATTATGATAGTAAAAAATTATTAAATAATTATGATAATAAATATGCATTTAAAAATTATAAAATTAATGATTTAATAAATGATTTAAAAAACAATAATCTTCATGAAGATGAAGATTTATTTATAAAACAGATACTTCATAATGCTGATTTAATTACAATAAGTATTGGTGAAGAAGAATTAGTAAAATTAGCAATAACAAAAGATTTAGATGCTGATTATTTAAAGAAATTTATAAAGCACCCTACGTGGCGTTAAGACAACTAATTAAAATATATTATTAGCTTATAACCAAGATTAGTTT
>JAZSOX010000039.1:0-3396 GCA_045537175.1 Bacilli bacterium | reverse complement strand
AAATAAAAAAAAGAAAAGAATATGTATAATACCCTTTTTTTCTATTTTTTGTTTTTCTTCTTAGCTTTTTTATCATCTTCAAATAAATTATATATAGCAGTATCATCTTCTTCTGATACTATTTCATTTAATTCATTAATATCTTCTTTAATAATTGATTCTTTTAATTCTTCTTTCATCTTTTTATCTTTTTTACTTTTCTTTGGTGATTTATCTTTTAATTCTTCAAATTGTTGTTTATGTTTTTTCTTTAGTTTTCTCTTACTACTACTTAAAGAAATTACACATATAAGCGATAAGAATAAACACCCACCAAATGCTAAGACTATATATATATATGTTTTATTTTGTTCTTTTAAGAAATCTATATATTCCGTATCATAAAAACTAAACGTTTTATTTTTTACATCATATACATAAAAATCTTTTTCTCCAGTTTCAACATTCATTCCATATACAACATAAAATTTTTTAGAATTATTAAATTTAAATACAGTATATTCTATATCATTTATTTTTTCGGTTGTTTTTTCCAAACCATCAAATTCACCATTATAATCTAATGCTATTATTTTAAGTGACGTACCTACTACTTCATTATATTTAGTGTATTTTCCATTGTCATAAATAAAATGTTCAATGGTTCCATCTTCTCTTTTTAAACCAACTAAATTATATTTTATTTTTTCATTTACGCAGGCAGGGACTTGAAATCCATTTATACTTACTTCACTATTTTCAAATAATTCAGGACAAATATAATTACTTCTAAGTTTTATTACTGTATATTTAATATTTTCAATTTCCACATTTATTGGATTTTGATCTATAACATTTACTACTAGACTATATGTTTTTTCACTACCATTTTCTGCTCTTACAACAATATTTAAATTATTAATTCCTTCGGTAACAGTAATTGTTCCATCTCCACTAACACTTGCTTTACTATCATTTTCTAAAGCATCTACTGTAATACTAGTTGTTCCTTCGGGTACATTTACTGAATAACTTAAAGTGTCTTTATCAAATGCAGGCGAAATTTCATAACCTTCAACACTTAAACTCTTTAAGTTATTATCTTTAGAATAACTTGCTTCTAATTCAGCTTGAGTAATTATTTTTATTTTCTTACTTCCTGCACTTAATGACATTTCACTTAAATCATCAAAAGCATATGCTAAATAACTTCCAACTGATACAGTTGTTGAACCAGTTTTTAATGTTTTAAATGTAAATGTATACTTTTTAGACTTTAATCCTGTAGCAGTTGATGATGCCATTACTGTGCCACCAGCTTCTGCACTTGAACTTGTTAATTGTAAATATTTTTTATCATAATTAAGTTGCATTTGCCAACTACCTATTTTAGTACTACTTGATAAAGTAACTGTTACTGTTACTTTATTACCTACAACAGATGTACTAGTACCACTAACGGTTATTTTTCCTGATGCTGCTGATACCATACTAGGTAATATTATTAAACTTAATAAAGCTACAATTAATAATTTTATTTTTTTCATAAATTTCCTTTCTATTGTCCTATTGTATAAGTACCTAAAATACTTTTTTGTATTTGTAATAAATCTAAGGCATTAACTTCTCCATCATCTGATGTATCTCCCGCTAAAGAATAAACACCACTTAATGAATAAGTTCCTAATATTTTCTTTTGAACTTGTAATAGATCTAGGGCATTAATAATTCCATCTCCAGAAGTATCTCCATTAATAACTACTGTTAAAACTTCTTGTTTTGTTGAATTATTTACTACAACTTTAAATCCTGTACCAATACTACCTGTAGTTACAACAGTATCATTTGCATTCTTTATAGTAACTGTTCCACTACCAGAAATACTTTCTATTGAACTTTTTATATCATTAACAGATGTAGATGCATTAATACCAGTTATATAATTAGAAGAATATTTATAACCACTACTTGTAACTATTGTACTAATATCTATAGTAGATGGAGTATTTGTATCTGGTGTATCTACCGCCCCATTATTTTCTGAAAAATCGGCATTTTCCATATTGTTATATACCGGTATATAAAATACAAATACATTATTTAATAAATCTAATTTTTTATAAGTATTATAAGTAGTTTTAGACTCGCTTGATGGTGCCGCAATATTTGTCATATATTGATGAGTATATAATTTATTACTCTCTGTTGGAACTACATTGTATTTTTGTAAATATCCTGTATATTGTCCTTTAGCTATATAACTATTTGCTATCTGACTTGCACCACCTTTTAAGGCGTCATGTAATCCGTACCAATTGTTTTTCTTTGCATATTCTAGGCCACACACTGTTGTACCACTAGTTGTTGCACAACTATCTGTAACACCAAAATTATAAAAATTATAAAACCCTAAATAACCTTCATAAACACCACTATAAAGATTATAAAGAGATGTTCCACTACCCATTTCTTGTAATATTCTAGAGGCGATAAATATTGGACTGACATTAGTTTCTTTTCCAACATTAGTAATAACGTTTCCTAAATTATTTCCTAATCCAGTATGATATTTATAAAAGTCTGAATGATCAATTACATCAGTTGCTGCTCCAGAATAAATATTAGTTAATCCTTCATCATATTTTAAATATTCAAACTGAAATATATATTGTTCTGTAAACCAATTTCTTGGGTCCATATAATATGCTACTGCGCTAGAAGATGCTGGATACCATGTTTTAGTATATTGATTCGTACAAGTGCTATCTATATTTGTTGGAATGTCACTTGCTATATAGCTTTTTCCACAAGCACTTTCAGCATCTACTGTTTCACTCCAATCAAGACCAGTTATTATTGGTTTAAATTGCCAATTACTATGACTTTCTTGTAATTTACATAAACCTGGCCAATAACTAGATGGAAATCCTAAACTAGATAATGTTTGTTCACAAGTGCTAGTAGGATTCTCATTAAATACCAACTCTGAAACACTTACATAATCACTACAAACATATCCAGTAGCAGAACCTTCGTAATAAATTTTGTACCAACCATTACTACATCCACTTTCTGATGCATGTTTTGTATTATTTACTAAGGTATACTCACTATTTTTACTAACAGTTTTTAAATAATCGTAATTTGTTCCTGGACCACTTCTTAATCTAACTCCTGTACCAGTTATTTTACCTTTATAAACTTCAGCATAACAAATATTCATACGAACTATGAATAAAGAAATAAAAATAAATATAAAAATAATGTATTTATTCCTCATATTATGCCTACTTTCCTATAATATTTTACCATAAAATAAAGGTATTTTCTTAGTTATGCAATTCATATTGTCAAATATTTTTAAAATATTGACATATTTTAACTATTATTTTTAAAAAACATATATTATAATACTCT
>JAZSOX010000056.1:0-3308 GCA_045537175.1 Bacilli bacterium | reverse complement strand
TATTCCATGTTCTTCTAATTCGTTTCTTACATCTTGTTTTATTTTTTTAACATCTTCTGTTTTAGTTACTAAATGCATTGTTGCATAATTATTAAATCCATCCATACTCCATATATGAACATGGTGTACATCAATTACATTATCTATTTTTAATAAATGTTCTTTTAAGTGTTCTATATTAACATCATTTGGAGTTTTTGTTAAAAACAAATCTAATATCTTTTTAAATGATTTTAATGCATGTATTAAAATAAATATTGCTACCCCTATTGATAAAATTGAATCAATTACATTTATCTTTGTAAATTTCATAGCAATTGCTCCAATTAAAACAACTATCCATCCTAATACATCTTCTAACATATGAAGATTAACTGCTTTTTGATTTAATGAATCTCCATCTTTAGTAAAGTATGCTGCAAGGAAATTTATGCTTGCCCCAAATACTGCAAATATCATCATTCCGTTATAGTTGATTTCAATAGGATTAATTATTCTTTCAATTGCATTTGCTACTACTAATGCTGATCCTGTTATTAAAATTGTATTAGTAATAAATGCTCCTAAAATTGAATATCTAGTGTATCCATATGTATATCTATTGTCTGGTTTTTTCTTACTCTTTTTCTCTAAAAAGTATGAAATTCCTATACTAATAGAATCTCCAAAGTCATGAACCGCATCAGAAATTATTGCTATACTATTAGTAAAAAATCCTCCAAACAATTCAAATAATGAAAATGCTAAATTTAATAAAAAAGCTACTAAAATATTTCTTTCTGTTTTCATATTTCCTCCATTTTTATATTTTTTAATCTTAAAGCATTTAATATAACTGTTATACTACTAATCATCATTGTAATACTTCCTATCATTGGATTTATTGTAATGCCTATTCCACTTAAAATTCCTATTGCTATTAGTATCATTAAAACATTATAGAAAAATGCCCAAAATAGATTTTGTTTTATATTTCTTATTGTTTTTTTGCTTATATTAATCAAATTTAAAATACTTGATAAGTCATTTTTAGTAAGTATTACATCAGCTGAATCCATTGCTATATCTGTACCACTATTTACACTAACTCCAATATCTGCTGCCATCAGTGCTGGACTATCATTTATTCCATCTCCACACATCATAGTAAATTTGTTTTCTTGCTTTAACTTTTTGATGATTTCTGTTTTCTCAGCTGGCAGCACATTTGAAACTACTTTTGTAATACCAATATCTTTTGCTATTTTTTCTGCTGTTTCTTTATTATCTCCTGTTAGCATAATAGTTTCTATACCTTTTTTATTTAATTTTTCTATTACACTTTTTACATTTTCTCTTACAATATCATTTACTCCTATTAGAGCAATTATTTTGCTATTCTCTACTACATAAACTATGCTATTACCTTTTTTAGAAAACTTACTTTCATCATCTGCATATTTATTTTCTATATCATATTTTTCTAATATTTTTGAGTTTCCTAAAATATATTTTTTATTATTAACACTTGCAGTTATTCCATAACCATTTATATTTTCAAACTCGTCTACCTTTAGATGTTCTATTTTATTTTCTTCTAAGTATTCTGTAAATGCTTTTCCAATTGGGTGCTGTGACTTACTTTCTATACTTCCCACTATTTGTAGCAATTCTTTATCTTTAATATTAGTATAGTTTTTAATCTCTGCAATTTTTAATTTTCCATATGTTAATGTTCCTGTTTTATCAAAAACTATTGTACCTACTTTTTGTGCAGTTTCTAATATTTCGCTTTTCTTTATTAATATCCCATTTTCTGCACATAGTCCTTCACTAATCACTACTGCAAGTGGTGTTGCAAGGCCTAAACTACAAGGACATGCCACAACTAGTACTGTAACAAACCTTATTAAACTAGTTGCAAAATCATAGCCTAATAACATATATACAATAAATGTTATTATCGCAATTAAAATAACTATTGGAACAAAATATCCTGATATTTTATCTGCAATTTTAGCTATTTGTGGTTTTGTATTACCTGCTTCTACAACTAATCTTACAATTTCTGATATGGTAGACTCTTTTCCTATTTTCTCTGCCCTATATTCTATATATCCATCATAATTTATACTTCCTGCAACAACTTTATTTCCTATTTCTTTTGCTACAGGCTTACTCTCTCCTGTTATAAATGATTCATCTAAATGAGTCCTACCTAAAATTATTTCTCCATCTACTGCAATTTTATCTCCAGGTCTTGCTATGACAATATCGCCTTTTTTTATTTCATCTATTGTTACAATTTTTTCTACTCCATCTAGTTTTATTATTGCATTTTTAGGAGTTATTTTAACTAACTTTTGTATAGCTCCTTTTGTTTTGTCTTTACTCATTTTATCTAAATATCTACCTAGTTTTATAAAATAGATTACTATTGCTGCAGACTCAAAATATAAATGGTTTACAAAGTCGCCCTTACCTTTAATTAGCATATACATACTGTATAAACTATAAAAAAAGCTGCTTAAAACTCCTATACTAACTAAAGTATCCATATTTGCTGTTTTATGTATTAAGTTTTTATATCCATTTCTTAGTATATCAAATCCATATATGATAAATATAATAGTTAAAACGAGCAAACAAATTGCATAGTTTATTGGATTTGTATGCATATTTATTATATTTAAAGTAGGCAGTTTTGCCATATGCCCCATAGAAATATACATGACTATAATTGCAAGTATTGTAAAAATAATAAGGTTTGTTTTTTCTTTTTTACTTTCTTGCTCTATTTCTATATTTTTAAATTCTCCCAAACTTTTAAAACCTGCTTGCTTAACAAACTGTTCTATTTTAGGTAAATCTAATAATTTTTCATCATATTCTATACTTGCATTTGCCATTACTAAATTAACTGAAGCTAGTTTTATTCCATCTTGTTTATTTAAATATTTTTCAAGCCCATTTGAACATGCACTGCAAGTCATCCCATCAATAGATAAAATTATTTTTCTCATAATTCTACCTCAAATCCTAAATCTTCTATTTTTTCTTTTATAATATCTATACTAATTTCTTCATTTGAAATTACTTTTACAGTTCCTTCTTCATGACTTGCTTCTACACTCTCAATGCCAGCAAATTCTTTCAAAGCGTTTTTTACTCTATTTTCACATCCTCCGCACATCATTCCTTGAACTTTAATTGTTATTTCTTTCATAAAAATATCCCACCTTTTTTAGTAATTCCTTCGAAGAGCGGGCGATTAAAAATCGCCCCTACAATTTCATAAATTATTTTGTACTATTTTTTGTTTTAATATA
>JAZSOX010000010.1:0-4514 GCA_045537175.1 Bacilli bacterium | reverse complement strand
AATATTAACAATTTGTGTTATAAGTGTATGTATTTATGGAATAGTAAATAAAAAAGATATTAAAGAAAATGACGCAGTTAAATTTCAAAGTGAATATATGGAATTAAATGATAAAGTAAATGAAGTAAATGGTAAAGCTTATGTAAATGTTACTTTAAGCGAAGAAAATACAATTAAATATGTAACTGAAGCTAAAGCAGCAAAAATATTAGAAGAAGGAACAGGGATAATTTATTTTGGTTTTTCAACTTGTCCATGGTGTCGTAGTTTAGTTACAACTCTTGCTAAAGTAGCTGAAGAAAAAAATGAAACAGTATATTACTTAGATGTTTTAAATATCCGTTCAACATTTGAAGTAGAAGAAGGAAAACTAAATAAAACAAGAGAGGGAAGTAAAGGATATTATAAAATACTTGAATTATTAGATAATAAATTAGAAGAATTTTATTTAGTAGATGAAGCAGGAAATAAATATGATACTAATGAAAAAAGATTGTATGCTCCAACTTTGGTAGCAGTAGAAAAAGGTAAAATAACTGGATTTCATGTTGGGACAGTTGAATCTCAAGAATCAGGTTATGATAAATTAACAGAAGATCAAATAACAGAATTAGAAAAAATAGTTAAAAATTTGATTAATAGTAAGAACAAAACAGATGTATGTACTAAAGAAAAATGTTAAATACAATTTATAAAAAAGAATAAATAATTAGGGTGAATATATGGCAAGAAAAAAGAAAAATGAACATGTAATACTAGAAAATATTGAATTAAAGCCACAAGTAATCGGTTATACATATCAAAAGAAAAGCAATATAGGTAGAGTAATTTTTATTTTTATAGCATTTATATTAGTAGTTTATTATATAAATGATATTAGTGTTTTTATTAATAAATTAATTGGTAAAAATTCTGCTGAAACTATTGAGGGTTTATCAGGAAGTAATAACACTAATAAAAATGAAAATGGAAATAATAACACCGAAAAGAATGAAATAATATATAATATTTATGATGTAAGTTTAGTTATTAATGAAAAAGATATGACATTAAATAATTTTAATTATATTGATGGTAGATTAACTTTTGATGTAAACAATAAAAGTAATAAACAATTAAATTTGAGTGATAAGAAATATTTTATAGAAACTTATAGCGAAAATAAAACACTATTAGAAAGAGTAAAATTAGATATTAAGACAATAAATGAATCTTCAAAGATTAGTTTTGAATTAAATATAAAAAATCCATTTTATTATATTGTACTAGAAGAAAAAACTATTGAAGATTATCCTGCTATATCATTAACACAAGATGAAAATGGAGTAGCTTTATTACGTTGTTTAAAAGGAACAGAGGAGATATTATATACATTTAGAAATGATGAATTAGAAACAATTAAACATACTATTTCTGATAATAATGTATCTGATGTAAATTATTATACTAAATATGGCTCATATCAAAGTAAAGCTACAACTTACAATACAATATCTGGTATGAGTGCTACATTTAATGGAACACTTAATGGTTATACAATGATAGTGGCAATAGATTTAGCTAATGCTAATTTAAGTAATGTTGAAGAAAAATATTATTATGGTTATAAAGAAATTCCTGAAGTAGTTAAATTTGAAATGCAAACTTACGGATTTAATTGCAATTAAGATGTTTAAGGGGGAGTTATGAATTTACAATTACAAGATTTTGAAGGTCCATTTGATTTATTACTTCATTTAGTAAGAGTATCTAAAATGGATATATATACAATTAATATAAGCGATATTATTGAACAATATCTAGAATTCATTAACTCTATTGATAAGTTCGATATAGATGCAAGTAGCGAATATTTAGTAATATCTTCTGAATTAATTCATTTAAAAAGTAAAATGCTTATTAATAAACAAATGGAAGAAGACGAAGATGATGAAGAATATTCAATTAAGAGCGAAGAAGATTTAAGAGAAAAATTAATTGAATATGAAAGATATAAAAGTATGACTAATACTTTTAGAACTTTAGAGGAAAATAGACAAGATTATTTTACTAAATTACCTGAAAATTTAAAAAATTATGTAGAAGAAGAAAAATTAGTTAATAGTGACGTATCAGTAGACGATTTAGTAAACGCATTTTTGGAAATGCAAAGAAGAATAAATTTTCAAAAACCAATAACTACTAAAGTTACTAGAAAAGAATTTAGTGTTAAAGAAAGAATTTTTGAAATCAGAAGTTTACTTAAATCAAAAAAGAGATTAGAATTTACTGAATTATTTGAAGATGTAGTAACAAAAGAAAATATTGTTGTAACATTTTTGTCACTTTTAGATATGAGTAAAAATAAAGAAATTACTATAAAACAAGATAAAATATTTAGTACAATTGTAATAGAAAGTATGTGAATCATATGAAGTTATTAGGAGTTTTAGAAGGATTACTATTTGTTGTTGGAGATGAAGGTGTAACCTTAAAAGAGATTTGTAGCACTTTAGAAATAGATGAGATTACTGCTAGAAACTTACTTACTGAATTAAAACAAGAATACGAAAGCGAAAATAGAGGAATCAAAATTAGTTTTTTAGGAGAAACTTTTAAATTAACAACTAAAAAAGAACATAAAGAATATTATCAAAAGCTAGTGACTACTAAAGAAGCTGTGCTTTCTCAGGCACAACTTGAAGTATTAGCGATTATCGCTTATAATGAGCCAATAACAAGAATAGAAATTGATGAAATAAGAGGAATTAGCAGTGCTTATGTTGTAAAAAAATTACTAAGTAGAGATTTAATTAAAGTAGTGGGAAAAAGCGACCTTCCTGGTAAACCTAATTTATATCGTACTACAAGAGAATTTTTGGATTGTTTTGGTCTATCATCAATAAATGATCTTCCAGATTTAATTGTTACAAAAGACGATGAAGAACAAAATTTATTTACTAAAAAAGAGGAAATAGAAGAATTGGTATAAAAATCTGATAAAATTCAGATTTTTTTATTCAATTAGTTAATAATTATGTTATAATTAATTTGTGTCCACGCTTGTGTGGCGGAACTGGTAGACGCACAGGACTCAAAATCCTGCGGTGAATAACCATGTGGGTTCGATTCCCACCACAAGCACCATAAGAATTTTAACTGACTATCTAAAAAATTTTAGAAGTTGAATAATATATAAAGAATCACTAATTTAATAAAGTGATTTTTTTATTTTTTGTTTAGTTGTATGATGATGTTAGTTCGTGATACAATGTAATTAGTAGATAATAATAATTTATTTAAATGGAGAAATTATGAAAAAAATAGTAAAAATTATTTTAATTATTATTGGATTATTGGTTGGAATTATATTAATTGATTCAATTCAAGCGTTAGTTTTTGATAGCAATCCGATTATAGGTATACAAACTAGAGGAATGAAAAAAGTTGGTATATTAGTAGAAACATATCACTGTGGTAATGGAAAACACGACACAGTCATTAAAGGCTTTAGTTATTCGTGTACATACGATGAAAATATTACCATAATTGATAAGAGTAGAAATATAGATAATTTTTCTTGTGATACAGCATTAGAATATTTTTACGAAGACGAAAAATATTATTATAGTTATGAGTGCTTAAAATCAGATTATGTAATTGTTAAATATAGTGATGGAAATGAAGAAACAGTAAAAGAAGCTTTAAACAATAATCGCATTGACATTGAGACTTTAGATAAGTTTAAAATACATTATATAAAATATGAAAAATAAAGGAGAAATTTATGAAGAAGAACGTTTTTATTATTTTAGGAGTTATAGTTGCAATATTAATTGCTACAGGTTTGATAACAAGTTATGTAGATAGTGCAAGAGTTAGAAATTCAGTAGAGCCAAAATTCACAATTAAAATTGTTAGCAAATCCGGAAATAAAATTACGTATTGGGGATTAGGATATAAAGTTATAAGATATCCTAGTGTAAGTCCAGATGAACCATATAAGAATAATCGTGGAGTAAAATATGGTAATTGGTTTATGAAATACGAATTGCAAGAGCAACAACAAATTCTGAATTTAACTTGTAATCTTAACAATAAAAAACATACATATATTATTCAATATGATTTAAATAATAATATTACTAAAGTTAATAATACTGATTATTATGAATTTTTACAAGATGGTGATCTTATTCATGATGTTACAATATTGGATACGGAATTAACTAATTATTTCGTTAAAAATGGTGGAAGTTGTAAATAATAAATTCTAATTTAGAGAGCTAAAATGCTCTTTTTTTATGTAATGTTATTCAAAGATATGCTATAATGTTACAGAAATAAGAAAGCAGTGAAATTTTATGAAACATTATTTTGGGCTAGAAAGTGACTTTTCTTTGACATTATTTGGTCCAATACATATAGCGTTAATTTTATTAACACTATTACTAATATTATTAATATATAAATATAGAAATAAGCTAAAGAAATTTAAAAAAATAAGATATATAATACCGATAATATTATTGAGT
>JAZSOX010000127.1:0-5006 GCA_045537175.1 Bacilli bacterium | reverse complement strand
ATAAAAGAATATGAGTATCCATTTGAAGTGTTACCTAACATAAAGGAATATATTATAAGATTAGGAAACAGTTTAGGGGAAGATTATCAGAAACGTGAAGATAATATTTGGATACATAAAAATGCTAATGTAAATAAAAGTGCTGAATTACATGGCCCTTGTATTATTGATGATGGAGCAGAAATAAGATGTAATGCTTATATTAGAGGAAGCGTTATAATAGGAAAAAATAGTATTTTAGGAAATTCTTGTGAAATTAAAAATGCTATTTTATATGATGATGTTCAAGTTCCTCATTTCAGTTATGTTGGTGATTCAATCTTAGGGAGCCATTCGCATATGGGTGCAAGTTCAATAATATCTAATTTAAAAAGCGATAAGAAAGATATTGTTATCAAATTTGAAGATGCAGTAATTGAAACTGGTATGAGAAAAATAGGGGCATTTTTAGGAGATAATGTTGAAATAGGATGTGGATGTGTACTTAATCCAGGAACAATTGTAATGCCTAACAGTAGTATTTATCCTTTAACAAGTGTAAGAGGAGTAATAAAAGCAAATTCAATTGTAAAAAATATGAATAATATTATAACTAAGGAAGTGAGATAATGGGAAAATTATTTGGTACAGATGGTGCTAGAGGTATAGTAGGAACAGAATTAGATGTTAATTTAGCATTAAAAATAGGTGCTAGCACAGCAAGAATTTTAAAAAATGATAAAGATAAATTAACATTCTTAGTGGCAAGCGATACAAGAATATCTAAAGATATTTTAAAATTCGCTTTAGCATCAGGAGTGTTATCGGAAAATGCTAATATAATTGATCTAGGTGTAATACCAACACCAGCCATTTCATATTTAATAAAAAAGTATAAAGCTGATGGTGGATTCGTAATATCAGCAAGTCATAACCCAAGTGAATATAATGGTATTAAAGTTTTTAATAACGAAGGATATAAATTAGCTGATGAATTGGAAGAAAAAATTGAAGAGATTATATTAAATGATTTTGAATTAACTAAAGAAGTAAATAAAGTTGGTACATATGAGACAGCTGTTAATGCAAAAAAAGACTATGTTAACTATTTAAAAAATACTATTGATAGTGATTTACATAAATTAAATATTGGTGTTGATACTGCTAATGGTGCAGCATATGAAACAGCGGAAATGTTATTTAAATCTTTAAAAGCAAATTTTCATATAATTAACAACAATCCAAATGGATTAAATATTAATGATAAGGCTGGTTCAACACATTTAGAAGGATTACAAAAATTTGTTATTGATAATCATTTAGATTGTGGAATAGCTTTTGATGGCGATGCTGATAGATGTTTGTTAGTTGATGAACTAGGTAATGTAGTTGATGGAGATAAAATAATGGCTATTTATGGAAATTATTTAATGAATCAAAATAAATTAAAAAACAATACTTTAGTTGGAACAGTAATGTCTAATTTAGGATTTGTTAAATTTTGTGAAAATAATAAAATTAATTTTATTGCCACTAAAGTGGGAGATCGCTATGTTCTTGAAAATATGTTGGAAAATGATTATATAGTAGGTGGAGAACAAAGTGGACATATTATTTTTAGAGAATATGCTAATACTGGTGATGGAGAGTTAACAGCTATTCAAATTTTAAATATTATGGCTAAAAGTGGCAAAAAATTATCAGAATTAGCAAGTATAATGGAAACATATCCTCAAGTATTAAAAAATGTAAATGTGTCAAAAGAAGGCAAAGAAAACTATAAAGAAAACGAAGCAATAAATAATTGTATAGAAAAGGTTGAAAAGTCGCTAAATGGAGAAGGTAGAGTATTAGTTAGAGCAAGTGGTACTGAAAACCTAATTAGAGTTATGCTTGAAGGCAAAGACATTAGTACAATAACAAAATTATGCGATAATATAGTAGAAATTATAAAGTCTGAACTAAATTAAAAAATCCCAGAAATCTGGGATTTTATTTTTTATGACGTCCTCGTGTGGATTTGGAACCTTGATATAAAGATGCTTGGAAAAAATAAAAATTAATTGATAATAACTTTTAAAATGCATTAATCAAAATTAATAAAAATGTGTTATAATTAATTCATACTTATTTTTTGTCCTTGTAACTCAGTAGGATAGAGTAACGACCTCCTAAGTCGTAAGTCGGTGGTTCGAATCCACTCAAGGACGCCATTTTTTAGTTATATTAGTCTTGTAAACGCTTGTTACAAGATTTTTTATAAAGTAGAACTTCTAGAAGAATTTAGAAATAAATTTTTTAAAATTTGAAAACTTAAACAAAAACTAATATGTTAAATAATTTACGGTTAGAAAGTGATATATACATAGGTTTTTATTGGCTATTTATCGGGAATTTGAAATTTGACCGATAATTTAAATTATGTTATTATATTTATACGAGTAAAAACTCAGGAATTTATCCTGAGTTATTTTTTTGGAAAGGTGGTTAATGATTATGCAAGTTATGATGAGGGATTGTTTTGAGATAAATGAACCATTCAACTATGGCTCTTTTGGTAAGGTTTATAGAACCAATATAGATGGAAAAGACTATTGTTATAAAGAATTTAAAAAACAATTTCCTAAGGATTTAATAAGAAATATTGCGTCTTTTACAGATGAAGAATATTCTAAAGAGTTTTTAACGCCTTTATATATGGTTCATGATTTTGGCGATACAACTTTTAGTGGATATTTAACTAATTATTATGATGGATTAATTGAAATTGACGATGTGTATGAAAGAGCAAAAAAAATTCTTTTGTTAAAAAAAGCAAAGCTATCAATTATGAAATTTCATAAATGTTATGGAAGGATTCATGGGGATTTAAATGGTTCAAATATATTATTTGATGAAAATGATTTAGCTTATTTGTTAGATTTTGATAGTTCTTTAAGAATAAATCAACAAGTAGGTAGCACTAAATCATTTTCAATGTTGGTTGAAGATTATTTAAAAATGTATCCACTTGATTATTCACTAGATGCCTATAGTTTTAACTTAAATACTTTGGCAATACTAGGAAATTCTGATACTTTTAGTGTGTTAAGTGGAATAAGAAAGGGAACATTTAGTATTCCAGAAGAAAATATAATGGTAAGAAAACTAAGCAGAGAGCTTTTACTTGAAAATATTAAAAAACCATATAGTGGACAATACATTATTGATTATATTGACTAATATTGTAAGAGTATAGATAATTTGATATAATTTGTCTATTGAAAGGTAAGAAAAAATGAAAAATATAAAAGAATATATTATAAATTTTATAAACGGTTTTTGTATGTCTCTTGCAGATAGTGTTCCGGGTGTATCAGGTGGAACTGTAGCATTTATATTAGGATTTTATGATAAATTTGTTGAATCATTAGATGACTTATTTAGGGGAAATATAAAAAAGAAGAAAGAAGCTTTTAGATACTTATTTAAAATTGGAATTGGATGGGCTTGTGGGCTAATATTGGCAGTTTTATTTTTATCTAATTTATTTGATAAACACATTTACGAAATGAGTTCATTATTTATAGGTTTTATAATATTAGCAATTCCAATTGTTATTAAAGAAGAAAAAGAATCGTTAAAAGGAAAGAGTTATAATGTTATATTTGCGTTACTAGGTGCTGCTTTAGTAATTTTAATAACTTATTTAAATAGAGTTGCAGGTAATTCTTTTAATATTGATAACTTTAATTTAGGTACAATAATTTATGTGTTTTTATCAGGAATGGTAGCAATATCAGCAATGATTTTACCAGGAATATCAGGATCTACACTCTTACTTATATTTGGAATTTATATACCAATAATAAATAGAGTTAAAGCATTTTTAACTTTTGATTTTTCGGCAACCCCAATTCTTATCGTATTTGGTTTAGGAATAGTTTTTGGAGTAATATTTTTTACAAAATTACTTAGAAAATGTTTAGAAAAGAAGAGAAGTGCAACTATATATGCAATATTAGGAATGATGATTGCATCGATTTACTCTATTGTTATGGGGCCAACAACGCTTGATATCCCAAGAAAAATGTTGACGATTGATACATTTAATATTATATGGTTTGTAATTGGTGGGGTAATAATATTAGGCTTAGAAGGTTTAAAAAATTTATTGAGCAGCAAAGAAAAAGAATAATTTACATAATTGTAATATTATTCTTTTTAAATTCAGCAATAACTTTTTCATAAATTTCACTTTCAACGTTTCTTTGTTTTTTAGGGTGAATTAAAAATCTAACTGTTAATATAATTTTATGTTCTACTAATTTTGTATATATTATAGGCGTTAATTTATTATAATAGATTCTATAATCAGAATTAGAATTTTTGATTTCTTCTTTCATTTTTTTAGGAATTTCTTTAATTATAATATTATTGGTTACAATTTTAAGAAATATTTTTTTTGCTTTATTTATATCGGAATCAACGGTAATATTAATATTAATTTCATCCCAAATATATTTAAATGCAGTGTTATAATTTTTAATGGTTGAATTAAAAATTTGCGAATTTGGTATATGAATTATTTTTCCTGTACTTTGATTTGTTTCGGAATCAACTTCTAATAGTTCAAAACTTAAAGCATTAATGTTGATAATATCACCTATGGTGTCTCCAACCTTTATGCGGTCTTCAATTTTAATAGGTTTAATAACTTTAATGTAAATTCCACAAAAATAATTATAAATAATATCTCTAGCTGCTAGGGTAATGGCTGCTGAAATAAAACTAATTAAAGTGATTATATCTTTAAGCTCATTTCGCCAAATTATGAAAATAATAATTGTATAAAGGATAGTAAAAATTGTTTTATTTCTTTTTTTATAAAAATAAATCTTTTTTTCATTATTTGAGTATTTTTTATTTAAAAAATTTATAATATGCCAAATAAATTTAATAATAATAATAAATATGATTGAGTAGAGAATATTGATAAAATATATGTTATTAAAATTAAAAAAAACTTTTATTGTAGCTATAATGTT
>JAZSOX010000007.1:0-3715 GCA_045537175.1 Bacilli bacterium | reverse complement strand
TATATTAGCAGAAAGAAATTTGTTTTTTTTCTCATTGCAAAACTTACATTCAATAATAAAATTCCTAATGCTAAAGATATTAATTTATAAATACTATATATATTTATTAAAAAAGGTACTACTATTAAAAGTAGGCTTATTATAATTAAAATTAATTTTTTATTTCTCATAAAATACCTCATTTATATTATACTCTAAATATATATTTAAAAACAAAAAAAGTTAGCTTTTGCTAACTTAAATTTACTAAACTTTACTATTAGTTTAATGCGTCTTTTAATTTGCTTCCAGCTTTAAATGAAGCAACAGTCTTAGCAGGAATTTTTAATGGTTCTTTTGTTAATGGATTAATTCCTTCTCTAGCAGCTCTTTTTTTAGCGCTGAAAGTACCAAATCCAACTAAAGTAACTTTTCCTTCCTTTTTAAGTCCTGTAGAAATTCCTTCGATTGCAGCATCTAATGCACGAGTTGCATCAGCTTTTGTTAAACCTGCTTTTTCAGCGATAAATTCTACTAATTCAGTTTTAGACATGTTCTTACCTCCTCAATAACATTATCTTCGTTAGGACCTATTGTCCTTACATATTAAGATTAGCAAAAATATACTTTAAAATCAACAAAAAACACCAATTATTTACTAATAAATTACAAAATTATCATAAATTTATTTATTTTTAACTTTATTTAAATCAAATCCAAATAAAATCAACTCATTTTTATCAATTTTTATTATAGTATTACCTTCATCTACTTCATAATTTATTTTATCTACACTAATACTTAAAAAAAGTTCATATTCAGGAAGTTCATGAATTTGTTTACTTACAAGAACACTTTCATTTTTTAAATTTTTAAAAAACAATATATTTTTATCTGTAATTAAAATATTACACTTAATTTCTTTATCATTACAACTAATTAAACTATTAACCATCTCTAATAAAACTTCTTCATTTTCAAAATCATAAATATACATATTATCACCTAAATATATTTTATCATATAAAGAAAAGGAAACATAGTTTCCTTAT
The DNA here is from genome assembly GCA_045537175.1 of Bacilli bacterium. Taxonomy (GTDB): domain Bacteria; phylum Bacillota_I; class Bacilli_A; order RF39; family UBA660; genus SIG200. The sequence goes on along the minus strand of JAZSOX010000007.1, from coordinate 2,684 downwards.
AATACAATTGCTATTAAATTATTGCTTCCTTTATTAACTATCTTAGTTACAGTATTTGATAATTTAAATCTTGTGTTATCAGGCATCATATTAAGTTTAGCTTGAATACCTTCTTGTACTATAACTTCTAAACTTCTTCCAAAAATTTCACTTTTCCAAATACTACTTGGATCTGTTTCATAATCTTTCATAATGTAATTAATAAGTTCTTTACTTTGAAGTTCGCTACCTATTATTGGTTCAAAAGTTGATTCTACATCAACTTTCATTAAATGAATACTTGATGCATTTGCTTTTAATTTAACACCATATCTACTCCCTTGCTTAACTATTTCTGGTGTTTCTAATTTCATATCTTTAAGTGTTGGATAAACTATACCATATCCAGTAGTCTTTGCCTGTTTTAATGCATTTCTAATTAGTTCAGTTTCTTCTTTTCCTTCTTTATAGTTGGCAAATATTTTTAAAAGGCCAGCTTTTGTTGTGGCACTTTCCCCTACAAAAGATTTTAATGTTTCATTATAAAGTTCATTTGGACTTTCTAAATTAATTGTCACAACTCCAGAAGCCGCATCAAGTTCACTAATATATGATTTTGAAATATATGGACTATCTTCAAAATGACTTATTATATAATCAACATCTTTTATTTTTTCAACGCTTATAACACTTTCCTTTATTTTTTCTAAATAATGCATTTTTATTTCATTGCTATTTGGAAGAACGTGTACCCATTCTGGCATATTAACCAAAATATCTAATACAGGGAATTCATATAGTGCTTCTTTTAAAATATTCATAATTTCTTTTTCATTCATTGCTTCAACATTAATTGGCATTACTGGAACATTATAACTGTCGCTTAAATTTCTCGATAATTCAACTGTCTCTGTATTTGTCGGATGAACAGTATTTAAAATAACTATAAATGGTTTACCTATTTCTTTTAATTCACTAACAATTTTTTCTTCCGCTTCAACATAATTTTCTCGCTTTATTTCACCATAAGAACCATCACTTGTAACAACTATACCAATAGTTGAATGATCTTTAATAACTTTTTGAGTACCTATTTCTGCAGCTTCAACAAAAGGTACAGCATCTGGAAACCACGGAGTTTTTACCATACGTGGATTACCATCTTCATCTTCATAGCCATTAGAACCAGGAATTACATAACCAACACAATCAACTAATTTTATATTCGTTTCAAAAGATTCTACTTTAATAGTAGCACCATTAGAGGGAACAAATTTAGGTTCTGTAGTCATAATAGTTTTTCCTTCTGCACTTTGAGGAATTTCATCTAAACATTTCTTTTTATCAAAATCATCAGTAATATTTGGAACAACTAAATTCTCAATTACTCTTTTAATAAAAGTGGATTTCCCTGTACGCACTGCTCCAACTACCCCTAAATATATTTCACCATTTCCACGTTTGGCAATAGAAGATATTATTTTTTCTTTTTCCATAACTTCTCTCCTTTTTCTACTTAATGCTATGAGTTTATTTATAACTTTATGCAAAAAAAGAACACAATTTTAAATCATTGTGTTCAATGTCTTGTCCCAAAAAAATTATACCTATTTCGTCGCATAGTGTGAAATAATGTATTTACTCTTGTAAGTTATAATGGGGCATTTCCCAAGAGTATAAAAATACCCCATGAAAATTTAATAAAAAAGCTCGAAAATTCTATCTAGTTAAAAATTTCTTAATAAGTTAATCGTAATCCAGACATTCCATCATATTTTTGTGAAACGCTATAAGGATACTCAAATACTCCACCTAATCCTGCACCACCTAATTCGTAGCTTTGGGACTGTGCTAATGAAACACTACTTATTGCATGTTGATACGATGTAAAAATTTCAGGATGAGTTATTGTCGGCGAGATATCGCATTCTGCCGTTAATTGTAAATCTGTAATATCAGTATTTACAATATTCATAGATATTCCAAAACCATTATCACGTCTTTGAATGTTTGTTCCGTTCCAAGCATAGTCTATAACAGTATATGTGTTATTTAATATATATATTTGTTCTCCTTCTTGAGAACCTTCGCGGAAATCAAAACCGTACCCACGGAACCCAATAACATCAAAAGATCTTGTTGCTGGAATATACTTCCAAGTTGCTGTAACACTTACATAATTCCAAGTTGTGCCTCCTACTAATGCAAGAATTAATTCTTTTGCAGTAGTTTCTGTATATTGTGCTCCATCACTAAGACGAGAATTGCCACTACCATTACCAAAAGTATCATACTCTTCTTTAGTTAATTCTCTTTCAGTAGTTAACATTAAACTGGGATTATAAGTTGTTTCAATATATTTAGTTTCTGTTTCTACATTACTATAATCTAAACTTTTTAACTTCTCATACTTTTCTTCTGACATAGTCATTATGTATTCATGTGTATGAACCTTTAAAAAATTATTATATTCTTCTTCACTAATTACAATGCCATTTATATTAGTTATAGATTCAGCATTAGTAAATTTTGGAAAGATAGTAATCACACCAACTAACACAACAAATATTACTATCAGTTTTTTCAACCCTTTATCTCCTTTCCACGTTCCATTCTACGGTTATCCCAGGAAAAGAGCAACCTATTTTTGCGAGAATCGTAATTCTCGCAAAATGAGAATTATTCTTGATATAGTAGATTCAAGA
>JAZSOX010000079.1:0-8121 GCA_045537175.1 Bacilli bacterium | reverse complement strand
TATATTATTCATTATACTTTTATTATTTCTTATATTATTTATCATACTTTTTTATTTTGGCTATTATCTTAAATATTATATATAATACTATACAAAATATAATAATAATAGGTATAGAATATACAAAAAACATAGGATAATCAAAGTTTATACCTTGTATAAATTCAAAAGGTTTATCTATTATAAATATAGTAAATAGCATAATTAAAGCCGAGCCTATTCCACCGATTTTATAAAAAAAGCCTTCTAATCTTTCCATAAATTCCTCCTAACGCCCTTATTATATCATAGAATCTATGAAATTTAGTAAAAAACTACAACAAATAGTTATATAACTAGTTATTGTATAACAAAAGGCCAATTTGTAAAGGATAATTATTAGGGAGGGATTTATGCCTATTATAGATAAAAGCGATAATAATTATATTTACTATTGGATAGGTAAGAATATCCGTAAATATAGGAAATTAAAAGGTTGGAGTCAATCTAAATTGGCTAGTGAGTGTAATTATACTGATACATTTATAAGTAATATAGAAAATAACGCTTTTCAAACATTTTCTTTAAATACTTTATATCACATATCAAAGGTTTTAGATATTCCAATAAAATTATTATTTGAAGAATTAGAAGAAGAAAATAAATAAGAAGCTAGTAAAATGGCTTTTTTTATTTATTTTTATAATTATACAATAGAAAAACTGAAATGCGGCGGCCGGTGTATTATGCTTTAAGCTAGTGTTTAAAGGGCTTTAAATTGATAAAAAGGAAAATTTTTGATATAATTATATAGGAAGGTGTGAAATGATATGGATTTAGATTATTTAGGCTATATCTTATACATGGATAGTAAGGAAAAAGAAGGAAAAAAAGATGATAATTTGGCTAATTATAAAGAAGTTAACCCAAAATTATTACATAACGCGGAGATTCTAACACCCACCACAGAGCATATATTAAGAAAAAATACCGCAAAATCCCAAAATATAACCCCATTACCTACCAAAAACAATATATAAAATATTAGTAAGGTCTAGTTTATATAATAATAAGCTAGACTTTTTTATATAGTATAAAGGGATTAACTTTTTAATAACGCCGTTCTGATTCGGTTTTAATAAGTAGAAAGGAAGTATAAAAAAATGACAAATCAAAATATTTTAAGAGAAGAAGTTAAAAAAATTAAATGGCTTGAAGATATTACTTTTAAAACTATAGCTGAAGATTTACTTAATATGAATTATCACGCTTTTATTAATTGGCTTCATGGCTATAAAAATTTAAGTAGAGAAAAAGCAAAAAAACTAGAAAATTTTATAAATGATATGAATTAGTATGTTTTCCTAAATTAGATTCTGAAGAGGACAAAAAAGGATAAAAATATAGGGCTTATTTTGACTTTCTTATGAAAGGAGAAATAAGCAAACATGAAGAATTTAAAGGAAATAGGACTTGCTGATTATTATTATTTGGATAATGATAAAATATATAATGCTAATAAAAAAGGATATGTTAAAGAAGTATCAGATTATAGATATAAATTAAGAGATAATGAAGGTATATATAAAAGTATAACTTTAAAAGAGATTTACAGAAGATTATATAATAAAGTATTTTGTATAGACAATATAGAATTATTACCAAATGAAGAATTTAAAGAAATAAAGGACACTAACGGAAATTATGAAGCTAGTAATTTAGGAAGAATAAAAAGTAAAAGCGGAAATTATGCTATTATTTTAAAGCCATATATAACAAAAAAAGGATATAAAAGGCTTCAATTATTTATTGAAGGAAAAAAATATAATAGATTCGTTCATAGTTTAGTTGCTTCTACATGGTTAGAAGAGCCAAAAAGCCTTGAATATGAAATACACCATAAAGATTTTAATAGTTTAAATAATTCAGCTGATAATTTAGAGTATATCAGCAAAATACAACATTATAAAAAACATGAAGAAAAAAGAAAGGAGAAATAAAAAATGTCTGTGCCAAATCAGAAAAAAATAATAATAGAGCGTTTAAGTGATTCAGTTAGAAATAATTATTTAAAAGTTTCTAATGAAAACTTAAATTTAGCTATGTATAATTTAAAGCCTTCAGCTTTTATGTTATGGATTTATTTTTGTGATAATCAAAATGGTTATCAATTAGACTTATATCCTATTGATTTTATAAATAAGACAGGATTATCTAGAAGCACTTATGACAGAGCTTTTGAAGAATTAGAAGAAAAAGGATATTTAATTAAAAGTAAAACAAAAAAGAATCTATATTTATTTAATGAAGTTAGTGATTTTAAATATATACCAAAAACAGATGAAGTTTTAAGTTTAGAAAAAGAAAGTTTAGAAGATATAAAAAAGAAATATTTTGAATAAGATATTTTATTTAATTTGAATAAGATAAAAATTATTCTGAATAAGATAAAAACATAATTTGAATATAGTAAACTATATTTTGAAGGCTAATTTATTTATTATTAGTAAAGTTATGATGAATCTTTTAAATCAAAAGAGGATATTAACCTAATTAAAAGTATAGAAGAAATATAATAATATATAAAAAGCGTAGTATAGGTTAAGACACCATGATAGGTTTCTTAAAATCTTCCAACATTTACGCAAATAATAGGCGTAAAGGCTACGCTTTAGAAGGGAGATAATAAAAATGAGTAGTAATTATTCTAGCTATCATCAGACACATGTTAGAAATTTAGGCCGTGCAATAGGTAAGAATCTAAATGGTGTAAATAAATATAGTTATATATTAAGTTCTGATGATTTAACTAACGCTTATTTACAGATGAGAAATGATTTAGGCTATCCATTAATGCTAGAAAGCACTTATAGAAGAGCTATAGTATATAACAAACAAGGTTTAGAAAAGAAAATAGAAAACATGATTAATAATTGTTTAGAAGAAGCGGCTAAAAATTTATCTGATATAATAGTAGCTGATATAACATATCAGCTAAATAATATCACTACGGCGGCTAATGGTAAGATAGTAGTAGGCGGCGGAAAGTCTTTTAATATGGCTAGTATGTTAGGAAGTGCTTTAGGTAAAGGATTAGTAAAAGGATTTTTTAATATACTAGATGATATAACAGATAATGAAGATTATAGAAGAAGAAGATAATAAGATATTTTATTATCTTTTTTCTTATGTTTATATATTTACATTATATTTTTTTTCTGATATTATATGTTTTAGGAGGGAAAAGTAAATGAAAATAGTTATAGATATTGACAAAAAAACAATAGAAGTTCCTAAAAAACTAAAAAAAGCTTATGAAAGCCAATTAGAAATTGAGGAAATGACAGGAAAAAGAAGCAATTCTATTTTAGATATGTTAAATCTTGCTGATTATCAAATAATAACAAAGATAGTAGTATCTAATGAAAATAGAAAGGTTGATAAAACTAATGCTAAAACAATAGAAGATTATATGAATAAAGTTAAAACTACAGATGAAAATTTATATAATGAATATATTGCTTTAAAAAATAAAGTAGTAGGGAAATCAAAAAACGGAAAAGATTTAAAAACAAGCTTTTTAGATGTTAAAAAATGGTTTTATAATAACTTTCCGGAAGAAAAGCCTAATAAAAAATAAAAAAAGCCGAAGAAATTCGGTTTATTTTTTTTTGTCTGATAAAATTTATCAAATATCTAATAATCTATTTTTTTATTTATAATTTATGAAGGAAAAAAATTGCGTTAGTCTATGAAGGAAAAAAATTGCGTTCATAGGGATTAACTTTTTTCTTTTTTTGCTTATATTCCCTTGTAGAATATTGTTGTTTTATGTTATAATTATGACAGAGTAGGTTTGGCGACTTGCTTTAAATATCAATTTTAAGACAAAAAAAAACAGATGTGCGGTAAAACATCTAATTTATAATTACTTCTAATTGGCGTTAGAAGTGAGTGTTTTTAATTTGGCGTTTTTTGTATCAATTTCATACATATTATATCAATTAATATGTATTATAGCAATAGTTTTTTGCTATTTTATTAAAAATTTGACAATTTTAAAATGATTAAATTAGATTTTTGTTGCACCTCCAAAGCTTTATGAAAGGAGGGCGGCCTAATGAATATTGATGAAATATTTAATGATATTCAGACTAATGATAGTCAAGCAATAGAAGAAATAAATAATAATAAGAAAAATAAATTATTCTTAATGATAAGGGATAATTATTGCGTAGAAGGTATGAATTTAACGCCTTCCGTAGCTTGTTTTTATGCTTTTCTTGTGTTTATGTCAGATAGATTTTTACATAATTCTAAAGGTATTAAAGCTTATATAGGATATTCTAATAAAACATTATCTGAAATTTATAGTAAAAAATGGTTTTCTACAAGTGAAAGAAGTATATCTTTATATTTATCAGAACTAAAGAAGAATAATTTAATATCTATAGAGAATAACGGAAAATCAAATAGAAAGATATATATTAATTATAGTAAGGTAAGGCCGGAGCTTTTAGGTATGGTAGAAGATTCAATAGTAGATGAATATAAAGAAAGAATAGAAGAACTATCTAAAAAGCTAGAAGAAGCAAATAAACAAAATGAATTATTAATGAATCAAATAGTAAATCAAAATACAAATAAAGAAGAAATGGCTTTAGGATTATTAACTAAAGTATTATATGATAAAAAATATCTAACTGAAAAAGATAATTTAGTAAGAAGTCAGCTAGAAGATTATAATGCTATGTTAAAATCTATGTTATTTCAATATCAAAAAGAAGGTATAGACTTCTTTAAAAGTATTTATTATATATGTGCTAAAGCTGAAAATAAAAAGATTCATGATAAATTTATATATTTATATACTAGTTTAAATAATTATTTAAATCAAATTAAAAATATGCCAGATGAATTATATCCAAATGATGATGAATAAATCATCTTTTTTTGTATCACAAACAAGCGTTCGCTTCCGATAATATTAGTTTTAGGAAGCGATTTTTTTATTAAAATCAACAGAAAAAGAAGGGCGGAAATACCCTTATAAAATGATAAAAATAATCTTTAATTATAGCTTATTATTATCAGATGTTTTTATAACATGTCTGAAATGTGTATTTTTTTGTCTGAAATGTAATTTTAATTAACTTTTAATTAACTTTTATCAAAAAAAACTACTAAATTCGCTTTTTAAGGCGTTCTATTTTAAATTTAAATAGATAATTATACTACTTTTTATTATTCGTTGCGTTTAAATTGCTTTAAATGTGTGTTTTTATACCTTAAATGATATAATTAAATAAAAAAACAAGTAAAACTTGTTTATTCTTCTTCATTTTCTATATCTTCTAAAGTTAAATTATCATATAAATTTGGATTCTTTTCATATTTTAATGGATTATTATATAATTCTTCGGCTTCAGATTCAGTTTTAGTATCAAAAACATTATATAATTCTTCTATAAGCCTTTCCATTTCTTCTTTTTTATATCCTAAATTTTTCATAGCCATTATTACATAGCCCATAGCTGAATAATTATTCATTTAATTTTCCTCCTTTATTTTATTATATTCTTCTATTAAGTCTTTTTTAGAATCTAAATATTGTCTTAAAGCGGTCAATACTAATTCTGTATAATTTCCGCCTAATTCTCTATCCATATATACTACTTTTTTCATTTCTTCTAGCATGTCTATAGGGATATAATAATTTCTTTTTTTTCTTTTAGGTATTTCTTTTACTTCTTCAGAATCTACCTTTTTATTATTTTTTTTAACTTCTATTACTTTTTCTTCTTTTATTGGTTGTATTGCTTCTTCTTTAACTTCTATTTCTTCATCATGTTTAATTGGTTCTATTTCTCCAAATAAATTATTAAAACTTCCTTTAAATTTGCCTTGTTTACTCATTAACATTACCTCCTAATCTTTTCCATACTTCTATCATAAGGCTATAATAATCATAATATCCATTACAATTTCTATCATATTCAAATATACTTTTTTGTTCTATAGGGCTTTCTTTTAACTTAACATTTTCTCTGATATATGTTTTAAATGCTTTTTCTTTAAATTGATTTTGTATTGTATCATATATTTCTTTATCATTTAATTTTCTATTATCATACATAGTTAGAAATACACCTAAAATATCTAATTTAGTATTAAGTCTAGCTTTAACTCTATTTATACTTTCTAATAATTTAGCCGTTCCTCTAACGCTTAAGAAGTCAGCTTGAACCGGTATTATTATATAATCAGTTGTAGCTAAAGAATTTATAGTTGCTAGATTTAAAGAAGGGCTACAGTCTATTATAACATAATCATATTTATTTTTAACTTCTTCAAGCTTATATAATAGTTGTCTTTCTCTATCCATAAAGTTATTTAATATTAAATCTATATTATTTAATTTTTCATCAGCCACTATTATATCAAATAATAAATCTTTATCTTTATAAATAATATCTTCAGCCTTCAATTCTTCATCTACTAATAAATCAAAAGAAGTTCCTTTTATTTTTTCTTTATTTATTTTAACACATGCGGTCAAGTTGGCTTGGCCGTCCATATCTATTAATAATATTCTAGCTTTAGTAAATAAGGAAAGCCACGCCGCCATATTTAAAGCGGTAGTGGTTTTTCCTACGCCTCCTTTTTGGTTTACTATAGATATTATTTTATGCGTTTGTAGTTCCATATTTTTTCTTTCCTTCCCTTATATATTCTTGTAATACTTTTTCCATAGGATTATTTAACCTATCTTCTGTGTGTGTGTAAATTGTAGTAGTATTTATATCTTTATGTCTTAAAACTTCTTGTATGCTTCTTATATCAGCACCACTTTTACTTAAAAATGTTGCTCCGGTGTGTCTTGTGCTATGGCCGGTGTATAATTCAGAATCTAATCCAAATCTAACTAATATCTTTTTAAAAATACCACTTATACTTCTAGTTGTTATTCTATGGCCTTTACAATTACTAGCTACACTTGTAAAAAGTGCTTCGTAGCTATCACGCCCTCTAACTTGTAAATAATCTAGTATAGCTTGTAAAGTATCTTCTTCCAATACCGCCATATCATCTTTACTATCATATCCTTTACCTTGTATTTTTAAGATATATTGTGTTCCTATCTGAATTATATCATTTTTATTACATCTAGATATTTCAATTTCCCTTAACATACAATTAACGGCTAATACAAACATAGCATAATCTCTATAACTAGCTTCATCATGTCTATTTTTCTTTAATGTTTCTTCTATTTCTATATATTTTTCTAATTGTATAGGTAGTTTAGCAAATCCTTTTTGTATTTTAACATTTTTAATATTATTAGTAATATTAACTACACCATTATCACTTAAATATCTAAATAAACATCTTAAGCCGCTTAAATAAGTATTAATGGTTCTAGGTTTTAATGTAGTCTTTAAATATTCTTTATATTCTATAATGGTTTCCCTTCCTACATGATTTATATTATTCTTTTCAAGCCAATTAGTAAAACAATTAATAGCTGTTGTGTATGTAGAAGGTGTATTACCTCTATAATCTTCTAATTTAAAAAAGTTTTCTAATTCTTTTTCAATAACTAATCTAGAATTACTTAATTTATTATTTTGAATTATACTAATTTCATTCATTTTTATTACCTTCTTCCTTGCTTCTGTATTAAGTATAGCACACTTTTTACCCATTGTCAACACATTACACCTATTACCCACATTACCCACATAGAATATTAGGTGTATATTACCTACATTACATATATTACACCCAATACCTACATAGAACATATAGAACATATTACCTACAATAAAAAAATGTATGTAAAAAACATACACTTTCTTAAATGGCCTTTATTTCAATTTTAAGACACTTTTTGAATTTTAGGTATAATTTATCTAAAAAAGATATAAAGTGTCTGAAATAGGCTAAAAATTGGCTTAAATGCCGTGTTTTTGATTTTGAATAAAATTAGTTTTTTAATTTTCTATTTTTTCAGATTTAAAAATTATTATTTCTTCTTTATTTTGGTTATCTATAGTAGTATATTCTATTTTTAATTTCCATTTATCTGTATTTTTTAATACTTCTTTAGGAAATAATTCATTATATCCTATTTTTTCT
>JAZSOX010000157.1:0-6022 GCA_045537175.1 Bacilli bacterium | reverse complement strand
AGAAAAGTTTTAATAAAAGAAGAAAAAGAATATCTGGTAAAATTAGATAGTGAAAATGAATTAGAAGAAATTCTTAATAAATTTAGCCAAAAATATAAAGGAGAAAAAAATGAAGAATAAAAGCGTAATGCTAGGAATATTGATAATGGTTGTAGTTGTATTAGCAACAGGATGTGGATTTTACAACTTACTTGAATCATCTGAATTTAAAGATCATTTTGGAGCTTTAGGATATACAGTAGTAGATTCTGAAGAAGGAAAATATGAATCGCAAGAATATTTGGTTGCTTCAAAAGATGATGTTCCATTTAAAATAGAATATTATGAATTTGATGAAGAAATTGAAGCTAAAAAAGTTTATACAAAATATTATGATAGTATCTCTGAGTATATAACAAGTGATTCAAAAAATAAAGAAACTACTGGTGCAGTATTTTCAAAGACAGTAGCTGTATCAGAAAATGAATATATAGTTATTTCAAGAGTAAAAAACACTTTAATTTTTATTAGTGGCACAAATGATTATTCTAAAGAAATAGATAAATTATTAGAAGATATTGAATATTAAAAAAGGATTTTAAAATCCTTTTTTTAATTTAAACTATCCATTTCATTTTTTAGGTTTTTATGTAATGTATCGATTTTACTATTGGAAGCGGTTTCCAATGTATACCAACCATATTTAAACATTAATTCATAAGCAGATCTTTGAAAATCTGTAATATTATTAAATATTGTTAAAAATTCTTTATATAATTTTTCATTTGATGCTTCAGTTAATGCCACAGCTATATTTTTTTCATAATCCTTTAATATAGCTAAAAGATGAGTAAGATAATCTCTATCATTAAGTGTATTACCTGTTGGCACTTCTTTTTTATTATTACAAATTTTATTATTCATTTTTACCACCATCTTCTAAAATACTTAAAATTGAATTCATATTTTCATAAAAGAAATTATTACATTCTTTAACTAATTTAATTATTTCTTTATCTTCTATATATTGAAGAGCATCTTCTTCAAATTTAAAGGCGTTATAACTCCACCCAAAAATATCTTTTAAATAGTCTAAATCTTTTCCAGTTAAAATATCTGGAACTTGTTTGTATTCCTTCATAATAAAATGTACTCCTTCCATAATTATTATTTGTAATACATTTTTAAATATACTTTAAATCTGTTGTTAATATTTGGTATACTATTCTTGTTTAAGGAGTAATTTATGACTTTAGAAGAACTAAATAAAGAATATGATATATTACAAAATCAATATGGTGCTAAAGAACTTGATTCTATATATAATGGTGGATGTCAGAAAAATCCAAATATTTGTTTTGTGTTTATGAATCCTACAGGTAGAAATATCGCATCTTTAAAATCTTGGAAGGGTCCAAAATCACCTTGGATTGGAACCAAAAATATTTGGAATTTATTCTTCGAACTTAATGTAATAGATAAAGATATATATGATGAAATTAGATGTAAAAAAGGGAGTGAATGGACTGAGGATTTTGCTAAGTTAGTATATGAAAATGTTAAAAAACATAAAGTATTTATAACAAATTTAGGAAAATGTACTCAAGTGGATGCTAGACCACTAAAAGATGAAGTTTTTTATCACTATTTAAATTTATTAGAAAAAGAAATAGAAATAGTTAATCCTAAGATAATTATCCTATTTGGAAATCAAGTTAGTTCAATATTTTTGAATAAGAAAATATCAGTATCACAAGTAAGAAAACAATTATTTGAAAAAGAAATTAATACCAAGAAATTTAATTGTTATTCTGTTTATTATCCAGTTGGAAATGGTTTTTTTAATATTGATAAAGCAATAGAAGATATAAAATGGATTATAGAAAATAATAAATAGGGTATACTACAAATGTGAGATGTATGAATGGTGTAAAAAAAGAAGATTTAATAATAAAGTTAGGAATACTATTTTATTTTTGTAGTTTTTTTGGTTATATATATGAATTAATTTTATGTTATTTTGATACAGGCAAGATTTTTAGTCATGGTATTTTGTCAGGGCCTTGGCTACCAATTTATGGTACTGGAGCTATTTTAATTATGTTTTTATATAAATATCGTAAAAATCCATTTTTAATATTTACTTTATCTTTTTTTATAACTGGATTTTTGGAATTTTTATGTGGTGTATTGCTTCTGAAATTCTTTAAAATGCGACTTTGGGACTATACAGGCTATTTTTTAAATATTAATGGGCATGTTTGTTTTTTAAGTGCTTTATGTTTTGGAATAGGTGGTCTTTTAATAACTTATTTAATTTATCCAATAATTAATAAGTTATATGATAAATTAAATAAGAAAGTGTTAAAAATAATATTAAGTTTAATTACTTTAATATTTTTAGGAGATATAATTGCATCAATTCTAAAATAATTATATAATATACTCGATTTAAGAAAAGGGTGTAATTATGGATTTTGCAGGATTAGTAGTTTTAATTACAGGTGCAAGTAAAGGAATTGGAAAGTGTTTGGCTAATATATTTTATGAATATGGAGCCACTGTAATAGGAGTATATAATAATACTAAAATAGAAGACGTTTTATATGATACATATAAGTGTGATATAAGTAACGAAGAAGAAATAAAAATGTTATTTAAGTATGTTAAAGATAAACATGAAAAAATAGATGTAATTGTAAATTGTGCTGCATTATGTTTGGATAATGATATTTATGATAAGACTAAAGAAGAGTTTATGCGTGTTTTAGAAGTTAATTTAGTAGGAACTTTTTTGATGTGTAAATATGCATCTCTTGAAATGGAGAGAGGAGTAATTATTAATATTTCATCAACTGATGCTACAGATACATTTAGTACAATGAGTTTGGATTATGCAGCAAGTAAAGCCGGAGTAGAAAATATTACTAAGAATTTAGCACAAAGATTACCCAATTTAAAAATATGTGCTTTAGCACCAAATTGGGTTAATACAGAAACTGTGTTGGAAATGGATCCAGATTATTTAGAAAATGAACTTAGAAGAATTGGGCAAAATAAATTATTAAAAAAAGAAGAAGTAGCTTTTAAAATAATTGAAATGATTATTAATGATGATATTAGAACTGGTGAAATAGTTAGAATGGGTGGTTTTAATGAATAGATTTTTTGATATTTATAACATTGATGAAAAAGTTATTGAAAATGTAATGACTTGTGAAAAAGATTTAAAAGAAATTTTTGATATTATTGATAATAATACTTTTTTAAATAGTTTAAAAGTTATCAGTGCGTTTAAAGAAGAAAATGTTTCTGAAAGTGATTTTTCAAGTACCACAGGTTATGGATATAATGATATTGGAAGAGATAAAATAGAAAGAATTTTTGCTAAAGTCTTAGGTGGAGAAGATGCTTTGGTTAGAAATCAATTTATTTCAGGTACTCATGCATTAACTGTTGCTTTATTCGCATATCTTAGACCAAACGATACAATGCTTAGCATAACAGGTCTTCCTTACGATACGTTACATGAAATAATTGGGATTAAAGAAAATCAAAGTTCTTTAAAATCATTTAATATTAATTATGAACAAATTGATTTAATAGATAATGATTTTGATTATGAAAAAATAAAAAAATTTTTAAGAAATAAGAAAATTAAACTAATAGAGATACAAAGAAGTAAGGGATATTCAACTAGAAAAAGTTTAACGATTGAAAAGATAGAAAAAGTCATAAAAGAAATTAGAAGTGTTTCTAAAGATGTAATTATAATGGTTGATAATTGTTATTGTGAATTTGTTGAAAACATTACTCCTTTAGAAGTAGGAGCTGATGTAATGGTTGGTTCATTAATAAAAAATTTAGGTGGAGGAATCGCATCGAATGGTGCATATATTGCTGGTAGAAAAGAATTAGTAGAACGTGCTGCTGAAAGATTGACTGCTCCAGGAGAAGGTAGAGAAGTAGGGCCATCACTAGGTGCCAACCGTGAATTTTTGTTTGGCTTATATCATGCTCCAAGTGTTGTAGCTAGTAGTTTAAAAACAGCAATACTTACAAGTATGTTATTAGAAAAATTAGGCTATAATGTTGAACCAAAATATAATGATAAAAGGGCGGACATAGTTCAAAATATTATTTTTGGTAATAGCAATGATTTAATTAAATATTGCGAAGGTATTCAACTTGCATCAGCAATAGATTCTAATGCACTACCAGAACCAACAGATATGCCTGGATATGATGATAAAATTATTATGGCATCAGGTTCTTTTACACAAGGTTCATCAATTGAAATATCTTGTGATGGTCCAATTAGAGAACCATTTATTGCTTATCAACAAGGCGGACTAACTTACGAATATGGAAAACTGGCAGTAATGACTGCAGTAAGTAGAATAATAAGCGATAAATAAACACTTTTTTGCTTGATTAGTAATATATTTTATGATATATTACTAATGAACACGGAAGTGTTTTTTTAATTACAAAAATATCTAGGAGGGTAAAATGGCAAAAGAAAAGGATATTAAGAAAAAAGAAATAAAAAAAACTAACACAAAAAAGAAAGAAAAAAATAATAAACCCAAAGAAAAATTTTTAGCTGGAGTAAAAAAAGAATTAAAATTAGTAATTTGGCCAACAGTAAAAGAAATTTTAAAATACACATTTGCGACAATTATATTTTGTATAATTTTAGTAGCATTTTTTGAAGTGTTAAATCTTATAATGGCATATGTAAAGGGGTTGTTTAATTAATGGAAAAATTATGGTATGTAGTTAATACTTATTCAGGACATGAAAGTAAAGTAAAAGAAAAATTAGAAGCAAAAATCGAATCAATGGGAATGGAAGATTACATTTTCAGAGTAGTTATTCCTGAAACAACTGAAGTTGAAGTAAAAGATGGAGTAAAAAAGGAAAAAACAAAAAAAATGTTTCCTGGTTATATCTTAGTAGAAATGGTAATGTCAGATGAAGCATGGTATATTGTAAGAAATACTCCAGGAGTAACTGGATTTATTGGATCAAGCGGAAAAGGTGCAAAACCAACACCATTATTACCTCAAGAAATAGATCGTATATTAGTTAACATGGGAATGAGTCGTGTTAATGTCGAAGATGACTTAAAGGTTGGAGACTCTGTGTCAATTGTAGATGGACCATTTAAAGGCATGATTGGTAGAGTTGATAATATTGATACAGAAAACAACAGATTAAATATTATTATTGATTTATTTGGGCAAGAAACATCAGTAGATGTAGAATTATTCCAAGTAAATAAAAACTAAAAAACAAGAAACCTCTTAATAATTTAAGAGGTTTTTAATTGTGTGTTGAAATTACCGAATTATATGTTATACTATAGATAATAGGAGGAAAGTAAAAATGGAAAGAAAAAGAAATTTAGAAACTTTAGTAATAGTTGTACTTACTATCGCTATAGTAGTAATGTCAGTAGGGTTTGCGTCAATAGGTAGAGATTTAGAGATAAATGGGTCAGCAAATGTTTCAGCATCATCATGGAATGTAGCTTTTAATACAGAAAGTTATGTTGCTACAACAGGATCAAATGCTATAACACCTGCACAAGATGATCTTAATGTGTCTAATACTTCAATAACTTATAATGTTGATTTTACTCAACCTGGACAATTTTATGAGTTTAAAATTGATGTAGAAAACAATGGTACATTTGATGCTTCTTTAGATGGAATTACTATGAGTACAGTAGATAGTCATCTAAAATATACTGTAAAATACAACGATACTGAGTATACACAATCTAATACAAACATATCTGGTGTTACACTAGGAAAAAATGGTTCAGATAATTCAACTGCTACAGTTACTGTAAGAGTAGAATACAAAATGCCAGAAACAGAATCTGAAATTTTAGGAACAGATTTAAATGATGTTGAATTAAATTTAACTTTATCATATAGTCAAAACGAAACACAAAGTTAATTATAAATCAATCTAGGTTTTCTATGAAAAAGAAAAATATTAGAACATCCATAATTTTAATAATTATATTTAT
>JAZSOX010000073.1:0-3681 GCA_045537175.1 Bacilli bacterium | reverse complement strand
ATTTGGATTAGGTATAAATGTTATTGCTACTAATCTATGTATAAATACAGTTTTTAATTTACTATTTATACTAATATCAGTTTTTAAATATCCACGACAATTTTTTCTTAATTTTAAAATTTTATTAGTATTAATATTTTTTATTAAACCTGTATTACTTATATAATATTTTTCTTTATATTTTTTCCAATTAATAATTATCACCTCAATATTTTATATTTAAGAAAACTAGAGCCGTACTGTACAAATACAGCTCCGCAAAAGAAACTTCTGTAGAAACAGTTATTTACTTTTTCCATTATGAGGGTTAAGATTTACACTTAACATGATACCTCGCATACTAGTATCTGGTATCGAAGCTTGGTTTCTCCTCTGCGTCTACTTATTCCGCCACCTCATATTTAATTTATCAGAATGGTAAATCATCCGAATTATCTTCTTCTTTTACTTCAACTTCTGGTTTGTTTTCTAATTCTGATGTATTGTTCTGTTTAGTTCCTATAAAATCAACAGTTTCAATTACAATATCAGTTGCATAACGTTTTTCTCCTGATTCTGTTTCCCAACTTCTGTTTTGTAAATGCCCACTAATCAAAATTTCTTGTCCTTTTTTAAAATATTTTTCTAAAAATTCAGCTTGATTTCCAAAAGCAATAGCATTAAAAAAATCTGAATCATAATTTCCCTCTGAATTTTTATAATTTCTTCTAACTGCTATACTTATATTTGCTAATTTTGTATTATTTTGTGTTACTTTAATTTCTGGGTCTTTTGTTAGACGCCCGTTACATATAAATTTATTCATATTTTTTCCTCCTAATTATTTATGCTGAACATACTCATAATATCATCATTTAATACAGTATTTGGTAATTGACCATTCCATTTATCAATCATTTTTTCCATTAAAATTTGTTGTGTTAAACTTGTTTGTTTTAAATCATTTGCTTCCTTTTCTTTTTGTGCTTGTATAACTTTTGCTTGCCCTTCAAGTTCTGCTTTTTCTTTTTCATATTGAGCAGCTTCTGCTTCTTTCTTCTTGATAGCTTCATTAGCAATAGCTTGTTCAACATTGTCACCTGCATCAGTATCAACTAATATAATTCTTTCAATTAAAATACCATCTTTTTCTAATTCTTTTTTTGAAAGTTCTAAAGTTTGATTTATTATTTCATTTCTTTTTTCGCCTAATACTTCCATTATATTATATTTTGTAGTAACTTCTTCTAGTTGTTTTTGAATAGTATTAGATATTATGTTTTGAATATTTTTCAAACTTTTATTTCCATATTTTTTAAAATATTCAAAAGCATTTTCTTTATTAATTCTTGCTTGCACTTGTATAATTGCATTCACATATTGACTATCATTTGTTTGTACAGAAATGTTTTCAAAATTAAATTCTTGTACTTCTGTATTTATTTTATATACTTTATCAAATGGACTTTTTGTTTTAAATCCTTCATTTAAAATTTCATTTTGAATGCCACCCTTAAAAGAATTATAAAAAATTCCTACATTATTTGCTCCAATAATAGTAAAACATCCAAAAAAAATTAATAATAACCAAAAAAATCCTAATAAACACCATGCATAATTTGGATGTTCAGCATTATTTAACAACCATAAAATTATTCCTAATATTGTTAATATTGTTAACAATAAACTTACTATAATTAATAACATATTATTTACTCTCCTTTTTTCTTATTAGTACTACTTGATTTTCTTCCTCTAGGTTTAGGTATTTTTTCAATATCATTTAAATTTGCATATAAAACTTTGTTTTCTTCTATTAAAATTTTATTTTTCTCCATTAAAAAATTATTTGCTATAATGTATTCATTAACTTCATGAATTAAAAAAAATGTAATCATCAAAAATGCAAACACACAAAATATAAGTATTAACATTATTACCTTCATAATTAAAATCCTCCTCTCTTTTCAAAATAATCTTTATAGTTAAATATTTTTGTAACCTTAGCTTTTGATTTACAATATTGACAATGTCCACAACTAATAGGTTCTATTTCACCTTTTTTTAGTGCTTGTAATCGAGGTAAATATTCTTTTATTTCTTCTAATTTAGCATCCATATCTTCTTGTGGAATATTAAGCAACGCTCTTTCAGATATTTTTTCTTTAGTCAGAGCTGCAATAATAAATGGTAATTTTTTACCTGTTTGTTGTCGTGTAATTTCTTGATATAAAGATGCTTGTAAGATATAATCATAATAATCAATAAAATTTTCTTTACATTTATTTTTATCAGACCATATAAGGTCAAAATTTTTTATTGATTTTAAATCAACTATACATTTATCTTTAAAATAACTATCTATTTTTATTTTAACTGGAACATTAGAAATTTCTCCTGTCATTATTACTTGATGTTTTCCGTTTAAATATTTCATGAACATAGAATCATTTTCTGCTTGTTCTATTATATCATAAGCAGCTGATACATCAGAAGAAAATTTACCGCTTTTAAGAAATATAAAAGAATTTGGATTTTCTTTTTCTTTAGCTAGAAATTCAGTTTCTTCGCCACTTATTACAGCATCAATTAAACTAGAAATAGCAAGTGCTTTAGATGGTTCATCTTCCCATTCTCCTTTAAGTTTTGCTAGGGCATAACTCTCACATTTTTGGAACTCTTTTATTTGAGTACTTCCAGTATAATACATATTAGATTCATCTGAAAAATAATTTTGATTATTAATTTTCATTACATATCCTCCTCCAAAATTTTCTTTTCAGACATGTGTCTCATTTTAGCATAATTACCTATTCCATATTTATATACTTGATATAAACGAAATTCTTTTTTTATTCCTTTATTTCCATGTTTACTACGTAATTCATTGCGTTTAATTTTTCTTTCTATACTAGACATTTTTATTTTCCTCCTTATCTGCTAAAATATCTTCAACTTCAACAATATTTTCTACTTGAACTGGTTCGGATATTTCTTCCGCAATATACATTCCTTGTAAATTCTCTGTAAAAGCTTTTCTTAATGCAGTAGATTCAGCCACCTTAGTAATCATTATTACTGGTTTAGAAGCCCATTGTGAATTTAATTTACCTTCTTTAGTATAACCTGCATATTCATTAAAATTAACTTCTTGATAAATTGAATATTCCCAATCTTTTCTAAATACTTCGCACCATGCACCAGCGAGTTCTTCATCTTTTAATTTTATATGTCCTTCTCTTTTAATAATTTCTCCATTTTTAACTACAATAATTCCACTTTTCATTCCATTATAATTTGAATTGTCTATAGCTCTTTTGAAAAACACATCTTTGCTTACTATCATAGTTGCTGCTTGGCTGCCATATTTTATAAGATAAGCATCATTATTAAACGGATTTAACTTATTAGCTTTACACATTCCCATAAACATTACAATCTCTTGGTCTGTTACATTTCCATTACCTCTTACTAAGTATTTTTTTACCATTTCTTTAGTGAGTTCTATTTCACCTGTTGTTGTAATTATTTTATTATTCATCTTCAATATTCCCCTTTCTTTTAAGATAATTATTTCTACTCCAAATTTTTACCTTGTCGCGATTATTATCTCTATAAAGTTTTTTCTTTATTCTCAATTCTTCTTTATGCTCTTGATAATATTTTGCTTGATATTCTTTTATTTTATCTTTATTTTTTTCT
>JAZSOX010000009.1:0-4719 GCA_045537175.1 Bacilli bacterium | reverse complement strand
TGCCTTTTTTTGAGTTGGTGATAATGAAAAATGTTGCGATTTAATGCTATCAAGAACAGATCTTATATTTTTACTTTCATTTTTATTTCTTCTATCATATACATCTTCCGTTTCGGATTTATTATATATATCAATTAATGTTGTAAATATTTTTTCTAAGTTATCTAAATTATTTTTATCGTTTGAATTACAAGTTAATATAATATTATCATTAGTTTTACTTGCTCTTATGTATGCCCAGCTATCTTTAAATATAACTTTTAAACCATCTTGTTCAATATAATTATAATTCTTTTCATTACAATATTTTTTGATATTATTTATAACTTCATTCTTTTTGTCATTTGTTGATTTAAATGTTTTTTGATTGCTAAAGTATTTTATTGTTGTATTAACAAGTTCGCTTAATGTTTTATCTGTTTTACTAAGTACTTCAATTAATCTAAGCGCTCCGTATATTGCACTGCCTGTACAATAAAGTCTATCATTTAAAAAAGCAGTTCCATTTGAATGAATTCCAAATGGTATGTTATCTTTTAATATCTTTTCAAAACCATAATTTGTACCAATCATTGATGTTATAGGAATTCCGTTTAATTTTTCAATTTCTTTTTTAAAACTATCTGAACAATAATTATCATATAAGAACTTTTTGTTTTCGACTTTATCTATTAAATTTTTTAGAATAATTATTCCATAATCTTCGATAGATACAAGATTTCCTAATTCATCATATATTTGAAATGAATCGCCATCTCCATCAAATTTAATAGCAATATTTGCGTTTAATTCTTTAACTCTTTCTTCTAAATTATCATCATTAACTAAAATATAGTTAATATTAAGTGTTTTTAATACATCATTAATAATAGTAGAAGTAGTTCCATTGTTTAAATCAAAAATCACTTTAATATTTCTTTTACCAAATTTTAAATGATTAGTAAGATAATTTACGTATTCATCTTTTATATTTTTTTCTTCTACAGTGCCATTACCACTTTTAAAGTTTCCTTTATCAATATAAGTTTTTAAATCTCTAACCATTATACCTTTGGCATCAGAGTATTCATCGAATGAAAATTTAAAGCCATTATATTCATCATTTTCATGACTAGCAGTAATCATAATGCCAAATAAATTATTTATATGTCTTGCATAATAATGCATTGGAGTGGTAGTTAGTCCATAATCTATTACCTTTAGTCCTGTTTCAGTTAAACCTTTTATTAAACTATCGTGTAATTTTTCACTTGATGGTCGATTATCATATGATACAATGCAAGCTTCTTGTGTTAAGAATTCTTGTATAAATGAACCATAACCTAAACCAATTTTATAAGCAACATCTTCATTAATGTCATTAGGAAATTTACCTCTAATATCATATTCTCTAAATATACTATCTTTCATGTCAATCCCTCACTAGTATAATTCTAACATAATTTATAAAAAAATCATAGTTGACTTCAAGATTTTTTTTGCATATAATTGTAAGTATAAATTTGAAATGTTGAGCAAGACACGTAAATTAAAATAGTTTCTAGAGAGTTAACTTAATGGTGAAATGTTAATAAATGATTTTTAATTTATATCACTTGGGAGTTGATTGTTTGAAATAATAGTAGAATGATCCGTTGATGGCGTTAACATAATGAGTTGAATTCGTTCATAAAATAAGGTGGTACCGCGGGATTTTCTCGGCCTTATGTTTATGAACTTTTTTTAATTTAATAGGAAGGTGAGAAAAATGAAAAAATTTGAAAGCTTAGATAATAGAGCAGTAGCAAGAGTTGAGGATTCTATTAGAGAAAGATTTCTAAAAGATAATATTTTAGATAAATGTATCGAAAATAGAAAAGATAGTTCTAACTGGGTATTTTATGATGGTCCAGCAACTGCAAATGGTATGCCAGGACTTCATCATATGTTAGCTAAATTCTTAAAAGATAGTTTTTGTAAATATAAAACTATGCAAGGACATAGAGTTTTAAGAAAAATTGGTTGGGATACTCATGGATTACCTGTAGAAGTTCAAGTAGAAAAGAAACTTGGGTTCTCTGGTAAAGGAGATATTGAAAAATATGGAATTGAACCATTTAATGAAGAATGTAGAAAAGCTGTTTGGGAAAATGAAAAAGCATTTTGTGATTTAACAAATAAAATGGGGCAATTTATTGATTTGGAAAATAGATATATTACTTACGATAATGATTATATTGAAACTGAATGGTGGATATTAAAGAAATTCTTTGATGAAGGATTGTTTTACGAAGGAAGTAAAATACTACCATATTGCCCTAGATGTGGAACTGGTTTAGCTTCTCATGAAGTTGCACAAGGATATAAAGAAGTGTCTGTTGATACTGTAATTGTACCAATGAAGAAAAAGGGTGAAGATGTATATTTCTTAGTATGGACAACTACACCATGGACACTTTTAGCAAATGTTGCAATTTGTGTTAACCCAGATGAAAAATATGTATTATGTGAATCAATGGGCTATAAATTTATAGTAGCAGAAAAACTTGCAAATAAAGTTTTAGGCGAAGATTATGAAATATTAGAAACATATACTGGTAAGGGTTTAGAATACACAGAATACGAACAATTAATTCCAGAACTTACTGTTGATAAAAAAGCTTTCTTTGTAACATGTGATAATTATGTAACAATGGAAGATGGCACTGGTATAGTTCATATTGCTCCAGCTTTTGGTGCAGATGATGCAAGTGTTGGAAAAAATTATAATTTACCATATTTAAATCCAGTTGGAGAAGATGGTTGTTACAATGTTGGTCCTTGGAAAGGAACATTAGTATTTGATGCTGATATAGAAGTAATTAAATATTTAAAAGCTAATGATAAATTATTTAAGAAACAAAAAATAGTACACAATTATCCACATTGTTGGAGATGTAAATCACCACTTATTTATTATTCTAAACCATCATTCTATTTAGAAGTTACTAAATTAAAAGATAAAATAGTTGAAAATAATAAAACCGTTAATTGGTATCCATCATTTGTTGGTGAGAAAAGATTTGGTAATTGGTTAGAAAATTTAAATGATTGGGCAATATCTAGAAGTCGTTATTGGGGAACTCCACTTCCATTATGGAGATGTTCTTGTGGTCATGATGAAATGATTGGATCACGTAAAGAATTAGTAGAAAAGTCTATAGAAAATATTGATGAAACTATTGATTTGCATAGACCTTATGTAGATGATGTTCATATTACTTGTCCAGAGTGTGGAAAAGAAATGGCAAGAGTAAAAGATGTAATAGACTGCTGGTTTGACTCAGGTGCTATGCCTTTTGCACAATATCATTATCCATTTGAAAATGAAGAATTGTTTAATAGTCAATTTCCAGCAGATTTCATTTGTGAAGGAATTGACCAAACAAGAGGATGGTTCTATTCATTACTTGTAATATCTACATTTGTAAAAGGGTGTTCACCATATAAAAATGTTTTGGTAAATGAATTATTACTTGATAAAAATGGACATAAAATGCATAAATCTAAAGGAAATGCAATTGAGCCATTTAGTATTATGGAGAAATATGGTGCAGATACTGTAAGATGGTATTTACCTTATGTATCACCTGTATGGACACCTTTAAAATTTGATGAAGATGGATTAAAAGAAGTATATTCTAAGTTCTTTAATCCACTTAAAAATACTTATAATTTCTTCTCAATGTATGCTACTACAGATAATATTGATATCGATGCATGTAATATAGAAGTTAAAGATAGAGAAGAAATAGACAAATGGTTATTATCTAGATATAATTCACTTTTAAAAGTTGTTACTGAAGGTTATGAAGAATATGATTTAAATAAAGTGGTTAGAAATATAACTAACTTTGTATCAGAAGATTTATCAAATTGGTACATAAGAAGATGTAGAAATCGTTTCTGGGGTAGTATTTTAGATGATTCTAAAAAGGCTGTTTATATGACTACTTATGAAGTTTTAGTAGGAATCTCTAAGATGATAGCACCAGTTGTACCATTTATTAGTGAAGAAATTTATACTAAACTTACTCATGAATATTCTGTGCATACTGCAAACTTTCCTAAATACGATGAAACTTTAATTGATTTAAAATTAGAAGAAAAAATGGATTTAGTTAGAAATTTAATTTCTATGGGAAGAATGGTTAGGGAAGATGCTAAAATTAAAGTAAGAACACCACTTTCTGAAGCAATTATTGATAGTAATGTATATGAAAAAATAGAAGATTTAGTTCCTTTAATTGAAGAAGAGTTAAATGTAAAAAATATTCTTAGTGAAAAAGATTTAACTAAATATATGAATTTATCAGTTAAGCCAAATTATAAAGTTGTAGGTAAAGTTTTTGGAGCAAAACTTAAAGCTTATGAAGAATTTTTACAAACTAAAACTGTATCTGAATTGAATTCTGAAGAAGTAAAATTTGAAGATACAGTAATTACAAAAGAAATGTTTGAAGTAAAAATTTCTTCCAAAGAGGGATTTAATGTTGGCGTGTTAGATAATTTATTTATTATCTTAAATACAAATTTAACTGAAGATTTAGTTTTAGAAGGTCATGCTCGTGAATTTATCTCAAAAGTACAAAATATGAGAAAAACAAATGAATTTGATGTAAGTGATAGAATTAATATTTATTATAGAAGTGATGAATTTAAATCAGTTGTAGATAAATATGCTGATTATATAAAAAATGA
>JAZSOX010000103.1:0-2623 GCA_045537175.1 Bacilli bacterium | reverse complement strand
GTTCAAAAAACAACAAATTTAATCTGAATTTGTAATAAAATTTATGTCGATAAAACTTGGATTTTTAGAAGTTTTGACAACGTTTGTCGAACTTGTTGAAAATAGTAATTATTTATTTTATTATCTTTTCAGAAAGCGGGTTTTGGTTGAAATTATCAAAAAATAATTGTTTCTTTTAATTTATGTTTTATCTACCCTAACTTATCCCTTAATAATAAAAACAACTCCCGCTTTCAAATTATTATTATGTGTGTTAAAATACAGCTTAGGAAGTGGTTAGTATGCATTTGCCAGATTTAAATATTGCAAAAGATAGAACAAGTAAAGAAAACAAATATATTGAATTAAATGAAAATTATAAACAAGTAGTTAAAGGTCAAAAATATTTTTTAAGAACTTATGGTTGTCAAATGAATGTTCATGATAGTGAAGCAATACGAAGTTATTTGGAAACTCTAGGATATATTAATACAGAAGTTATTGAAGAAGCTAATTTAGTTGTACTTAATACATGTGCTATTAGAGAAAATGCTCGTGACAAAGTTGTTGGATTTTTAGGAAAGTGTAAATATTTAAAGAAAAATAGAGATGACTTTAAAATTGTATTAGCGGGTTGTATGTGTGAACAACCTGATTTTATTGAAACTGTTCAAAAAAACCATAAATATGTTGATCTTGTTATCGGAACTCATAATATTCATGAACTTCCTAAATTATTATTAGAACTTAATAAAAAACAAACTATTGAAGTATATTCTAATAGTGATGAAGTTATTGAGGGTATGAACTTTGAACGTGATAGTAAAGTAACTGCTTGGGTAAATATTATGTATGGTTGTGATAAATTTTGTACTTATTGTATAGTTCCTTATACAAGAGGTAGAGAAAGAAGTAGAAAGTTAGAAAATATTTTAGAAGAAGTAAGACATTTAAAGAAAAATGGTTATAAAGAAGTAACTTTATTAGGACAAAATGTAAATGCTTATGGTAGAGATATTGGTGAATCATTTGCTAATTTACTTAAACAAGTTGCTCTTACTGGAATTGAAAGAATTCGTTTTGTAACAAGCCATCCATGGAATTTTACAGACGAAATGATTGATATAATAGCTAAATATGATAATATTATGCCTTATATTCATTTACCACTTCAATCTGGAAGTAATGAAATACTAAAAAAAATGAACAGAAGATATACTAAAGAAGAATATTTAGAATTATTTAATAAAATGAAAGAACGAATTCCAAATGTTTCTATTACTACAGATATAATTGTTGGGTTCCCAAATGAAACAGAAGAAGATTTTTTAGATACTTTAGAAGTAGTCAAGAAATGTGAATATGATGGTGCATATACATTTATTTTTTCTCCAAGAGAGGGAACTCCTGCAGCTAAAATGAAAGATGAAGTTAGCATGAAAGTAAAAGAAGAAAGACTTCAAAAATTAAATGAACTAGTTAATAAATATTCAAATAAAAATAATCAAAAATTATTAAATAAAGAAGTTGATGTATTAATTTTAGGAGAAAGTGAAAAAGATAATACCAAAGTATATGGCTATACAGATACAATGAAGTTAGTAAATGTTACAGGTAATAAAGATATAATAGGTAAAATCGTAAAAGTAAGAATTACTGATGCCAAGAGCTTTAGTTTAGATGGTGAATATATAGATGAAAAAGTAGCAAATTAGTGCTACTTTTTTGATGATTTGAATAAACTAATTAGATGTGTTAAAGTATAACTAGAGGTGACTTTTATGAATAAGAAAATAATTAAATTTTTATGGAGTTATTTGAAAGAATATAAAGTTCAATATATAATTGGAGCTATATTTATAATAATTTCTAGTTTACTAGGAGTAGTATCTGGATATTTGAATGGTATAAGTGTTGAAAAAATAACCACTTTAGAATTTAAAATAGCAATACTTGCACTAGTTGTATACTTTTTTTGTAATATTATAAAGTCAGTTTTAAGAAAAGTTAGTAATGTTATTTTTCAAAAAATTAGTAATAATGGAATGGAAAAAATAACTTATAATGTTTTTGAGAAAATAGGTTTATTACCTGCAAAGGCTTTTGAAGAAAAATCTAGTGGAGAACTTATTAATAGAGTTACTAGTGATTCAACTAATATAGTATCTAATTTAAATCAATTAGTATGGATTGGTTCAGATATAATTGCGGTTTTAGTAATATCTGTATATATATTAGTTAACTCTTGGATAATATTTGCAGAAATATTAGTTTATTTAGTTATTTTCTATTTTTATACAAAAAAATATATGCCTAAGTTAAAAGAAAATCAAAAAAATATAAAAAAAGATATAGATGCTACTACGAGCAAAGTAAATGAAGCTATTCGTGGAGTAAGAGAAATAAGAGCGTTAGGTATAAGAGAAAAGATAAATAAAAGAGTTAAAAATGATATTACAAGTTTATTTAAGAAACGTAATGAAACAATTGAATTTACTGAAAGTTACTATGCCACAGTAAGAAATATGAATAGTATATTAGAAACTACGGTATTTATAAGTTGTATTATTCTTCTTGTTTATAATCAAGTTAATCTTACATTTGTTATTGCAATGACTTGGTATATATATAGATTCATGTATTT
>JAZSOX010000057.1:0-6835 GCA_045537175.1 Bacilli bacterium | reverse complement strand
AGGAAAATACTTTTAGTAAAACTATTGAATATAATATAATTGAAGTTAATACATTGTATTTACTTTTTTTATGGACTATATTTTAATTTTAGATTATAATTATTAAATAAGAAAGAAGGCGAAACATGAAATTAAAGAATAGTTATTTTTATACTTTAAGAGAAGATGCTAAAGATGAAGAAAGTAAAAGTGGAAATCTTTTAGTACGCTCAGGTATGATTAAAAAAGTAGGAGCAGGGTTATACATGTATTTGCCGTTTGGACTTAAAGTACTTGATAAAATTAGAGATATTGTAAAAGAAGAAATGGACAATGCAGGTGCCCAAGAATTACTAATGCCGAGTTTAATACCAAGTGAATATTATGAAACTTGTGGAAGAGTTGAAGCATTTGGGAAAGACATGTTTAATTTAAAAGATAGATATGATAAACCTTTTGTTTTAGGACCAACACATGAAGAATTGTTTACAATAGCAGCTAAAGCAATGGTAAAAAGTTATAAAGATTTACCATTTACTATATATCAACAAGCTGATAAATTTAGAGATGAACCAAGACCAAGATATGGCCTTATAAGAGTTAGAGAATTTATTATGAAAGATGCTTATTCATTTGATAGAGATGAAAATAGTTTAGATGAATCTTATAATAAAATGAAAGTAGCTTATAATAAAATTTATGATAGATTAGGTATAGATTATAAAATAGTTAGATCTGATACTGGCGCTATGGGTGGTTCTTTATCAGAAGAATATCAAGCGATAACAGATATTGGTGAAGATGTAATTGTTCTTTGTAAAGATTGTAATTATGCATCAAATTTAGAAGTATCAGAATGTATTACTACAAAAGATGAATCAAAAGAAAAAGTATTAGAGTTAGTAGAAACTCCACATCAAGAAACAATCGAAGATGTATGTAAATATTTAAATATTTCATCACAAAATTCAGTTAAAGCATTACTTATGAATGTAAATGATGAATTAGTTGTTTTCTTTGTAAGAGGCGATAGAGAATTAAATGAAAATAAAGCATGCAAATTACTTGGATGTAAAGAAATAAACTTTGCAGATGATGCTTTAATTGCTACAAGTAATGCAGTACCAGGATATACTGGGCCTATTAATCTTAATGCTAAAATAGTTATTGATAGAGAAATTTTAAATATGAAAAATTTCTGTTGTGGTGGAAATAAAGAAGGATATCATTATATTAATGCTAATGTTAAAGACTTTACTTATGACGTAGTTGGAGATATTGTTAATGTAGTTGAAGGAGATATTTGTCCAAATTGTGGTGGAAAATTATATTTCAAAAAAGGAATAGAGATTGGTAACTTATTTAAACTTGGAACTAAATATGCTGAATCTTTAGGACTAAATTATTTAGATGAAAATAATAATTTACAAACTGTAACAATGGGATGTTATGGAATAGGTGTTGGAAGAATTTTAGCAAGTATTATTGAACAAAATAATGATGAATCAGGTATGATACTACCAATGAATATTGCGCCATTCCAAGTTTCTATTGTACTTATTGATAGTAAAGATGAAAAACAAGTAGAAGTATCAGAAAGAATATATAATGAATTAAAAAGTGCTGGTATAGATGTTTTACTTGATAATAGAGATGAAAGACCAGGAATTAAATTTAAAGATATGGATTTAATTGGTATACCATTTAGAATTACTATAGGTAAAAAAGTAAATGATGGCATTGTAGAAATAAAAGAAAGAACGTCTAAAGAATTTAATGAAATAAATATTGATAAAGTTGTTGAACATACAATAAAATATATTAATGAAAAATTAAAATGATAGAAATAATTTCTATCATTTTTTTATAAATAATAATTATTACTGACGTTTTTTGCTTTTCTTATATTGAATATGATAAGAAATTATAAGTTGTAATCTATAAGGTATTAGTCTTAATCCAAAATTTCCTAATTTCATAGATAGAGTAGGAAGTATTATCATTTTTCCTTGGAACATTTTATCTATTCCATAACGCGCTACATACTCACTAGAAGCTTCTTTAATACTAAATGTACCATGAGCAACTTTATTAAATTCTGTACTAGTAGGTCCAGGACATAACGCAGATATTACAACATTGCTTTTTCTTTGACGCAGTTCTTCATTAATTGCCATTGTTAATTTAGTTAAATAATTTTTTGTAGCATAATAGGTATTTAATTTTGGGCCTGCCATAAAACCTGCAGAAGAGCAGACATTTAAAATATAACCAGAATTTTTTTTTATAAACTCTTTTAAGAATAATTTAGTTAAGATATGAGGAGCTTTAATATTAACGTCAATCATATTAAGTTCAGTATCTAAATCAGTATCAGAAAAATCACCAAACAAACCAAAGCCAGCATTATTAATTAAGATATCAATATTATCATTTTTACAACTTTCGTATAATTTATAACAATTTTCTTGAAGACTTAAATCCATACAAATTATTTTTACATTTACATTTAATTCCTTTGCTAGTTTTTCTAACTTTTCTTTTCTTCTAGCCACTAATATTAAATCAATATTTTTACCAGCTAAATATCTCGCCATATCTCTTCCAATCCCAGAAGATGCTCCAGTAATAAGTGCTTTCATTATTTAATATCTCCTTTTAATTCAAATAGAACATCTCTAAGTTCCATAGCTCTTTCAAAGTCTAATTCTTTAGCAGCTTTACGCATTTCTTCTTCAATCTTTTCAATCATATTGATAGTTTCTTTTTTGCTTAATTTGTTCTTTTGTTTTTTATTATCAACTTGATTCGAAATAACTTCTTTAATATCTTTTATAATAGTTCTTGGTGTAATGCCATTTTCTTTATTATATTTATCTTGAATTTCTCGTCTTCTGTTTGTTTCTTCAATTGATATGTTCATAGCTTCACTATAATTGTCTGCATACATAATAACTTTACCATTTTCATTTCTTGCACATCTACCAATAGTTTGGATTAAACTACGACTACTTCTTAAGAATCCTTGTTTATCAGCATCCAGTATACAAATAAGTGATACTTCTGGAATATCGATACCTTCTCTAAGTAGATTAATTCCTACAACAACATCATAAATACCACATCTTAAATCATGAATAATTTTAAGTCTTTCTAAAGTTTTTATTTCATTATGTAAATAAGCTACTTTTATATTCATTTCTTTTAAATAATTAGTAAGTTCTTCACTCATTCTAATTGTTAGAGTAGTGATTAATACTCGTTCATTTAATGCAATCCTTTTATTAATTTCGCCAATAATATCATCAATTTGTCCTTCAGTTTTTCTAACTTCGATAATTGGATCTAAAAGTCCAGTTGGTCTAATAATTTGTTCAGTAACTTTTTCTACTTTTTCAAGTTCATAATCTCCAGGGGTTGCAGAAACATATATTGCATTATTAATTTTTTGTTCAAATTCTTCAAAACGAAGTGGTCTATTATCAAGTGCACTAGGCAGTCTAAATCCGTAATCGACTAATGTTTGTTTACGCATTCTATCACCATTATACATACCTCTAACTTGGGGTAATGTTACATGTGATTCATCAACCACTAATAAAAAATCATCAGGCATAAAGTCAATTAAACATGTAGGAGTTACGCCTTCTTCTCTTAAAGCCAAGTGTCTGGCATAATTTTCAACACCATTACAATATCCAGTTTCTTTCAACATTTCTAAATCATAATTTACGCGTTCTCTAAGTCTTTGCTCTTCAATAAACTTACCATTAGTTTTAAAATATTGTAATCTTTCTTCTTTTTCTTTTTCAATTCTTTTGATAGCTTCTTCTAATTTTTCAGGGCTTGTAACAAAGTGAGAAGCAGGGGAAATAGTTACTGTTTTTTTTGATTCTTTTACAACTCCAGTTAAAGGATCAAATATAGTTAAAGCCTCAACAATATCTCCATCTAGCTCAATTCTAGTACCATATTCTTTAGTATTAACAGGTATAATATCAATTGAAGAACCTCTTACTCTAAAGGTGCCTCTATGGAAATCTAGGTCACTTCTTTCGTATGTCATATCAACTAATTTATCTATAATTAGATTTCTATTAATTTTATCTCCAATATTTAATATTAACATATTTTTTTCGTATTCTTCTTTTTCACCAATACCGTATATACAAGATACTGAGGCAACAACAATAACATCTTTATAATTAATTAAAGCGCTAGTAGCACTATGTCTTAGTTCATCAATTTCATCATTAATAGAGGCATCTTTTTCTATATAAGTATCACTTGAAGGAACGTAAGCCTCTGGTTGATAATAATCATAATATGACACAAAATATTCAACATGATTTTCAGGAAATAATTCTTTAAATTCACTATATAATTGTCCAGCCAATGTTTTGTTGTGAGCTAAAACTAAAGTAGGTTTATTTACTTCCTTTATAACATTTGCAATAGTAAAAGTTTTACCAGTACCAGTAGCACCTAATAAAACTTGATGTTTTTCATTATTTTTAATACCTTCAACTAATTCCTTAATAGCATTTGGTTGATCCCCATTTGGAGTATATTTTGATACTAATTTAAACATAGTAAACCTCATTTCTTATCGTTTATATTTAATATTATGGTATTATTTAGATAATTTATTTTATATATAATTTAATATATTATTAAATACGTTTATCAAAATTATTATAGCATTAAAGAAATGTATAAGTAAATTTATTATAAATTTTTCTTTCTTGCTCTGGAAAAACTGCTTTCACTATATATATCTAGATTACCTTCTTGATAATAACTAATTGCGTTCATAATAGAGATATTATTTGCAAATTTAATTTTAAGCAATTCTAATTCTTCGGGTAGTAGTTTATAACCTTGTATAAACCTTATTACTTTAAATTCATATGAATTTAATATTATATTAATGATTTCTTCGCGTGACAATTTTTTGATAATTCGTATTTTTTCAACTGAATACATATCATAATAACCATAATAGTTATCTTCAAATAATACAAAATTTCCAGAACCAATAACTTCACAAATATCTATTTCAGTATTAAAACCATCAAAGTATCTTAATGTATCTTCTAAATTTGTACACATATGAAAACCATTGCCATTATTACCAAAGCGGATATCTCCATCGACCGAATAGGTCATTCCAACTTCAAATGACATTCCATAACGATTTATTAAGTTTTTATTAAAACATTTGTAACCTTTAATCATTATTATATCCTCGCAATAAAACGAATATTATTGTAGCATAATTTGAATGTTTGGTAAATTTGCAAATTACTTTAAGTTATGTTAGAATACAAAACTAAACAAAGGGGGGATATATTTATGCATTTAAATAAAGCGGTTATACCACATTATCGAAGTGAAATGATACCTATAGAAATTTTAAAGAAAAAAGTTTCTATTAACGAAAATTATTTAAGAGAAAAACCAACTTGGTATGAAATAGAAGGAAGATTACAATATTTTAAAATTAGAAATGATTTTAGATTATTTACAGAACAATTTTTTAGTATATTTGGTAGAGAAGTAATGGGATTTGATACTTTAGACTATCGTGTAGCATACGTAAGAACTAAAAGCCCAATAGTAAAACAATCAGACGAGAAAACACAATGTGGATTATTATCAGATAACTTTCAAAATCCAGAATATAATTATTATTTAGTTAGTGAATTATTAAATTCACAAATATCAGATTTCATGATTTATGGCGGATATACATTAGAAAATCTGCTTGCTTTTTTCAAAGATTATTTAGATGAAAAAGATTATAAAGAAAACGAATTGTTTTTAATTAAATTATTTATAGCTGATGCATTTACACATCAAGAAGATAGAAATTATCATAATATTGGATTTAAAGTTCCAAAGATAGAAGGAATTCCTTATACAAAAAGATTGCATCCTGAAATTTTAGGAAAAGAAAAAAAAGCGAAAGACCATATCGTTATAAAATCGAATGGGAGAATAGTTTTGAAAAACTTTACTCCAACAAAGGTTTATGATAATGAGAGAATTTTAGGAACAGATCATAAAAATGTTTTCACTTATCAGAAAGGACAAGTTTGGTGTCCATTATTACCATTTTCTAAAGAAACATTATTTGAGACTCAAGAACAAGCACTTAAATATCAAGCTGAGTGTGATGGCTTAGATCCTAATTTATTTGCACTATATTTAACATATCCAGAAATTTGTACACCTATATTTGAAAGATTAGCGTATGAATCAGAATATAGAAAAATATTAGAGCATTTTGAAAGTGATACCAGTCAAATTCATTTAAGTCAAAAATCTGAAGATAGAATAATTAAAGTTTTTGAGGATAAACAAGAAGTATTAAAAAGAATCTTAAAATATTAAGATTCTTTTTTTGTTAAAATTCTATATACGTTTATTGACGGAGTATTAAATAGTCTAAAATTAAACCCTTCATAACCAATTCCATTAGAAATAAATATTTCAGTATTGTTTAACTTATAGTAATCATTAACGTATGTCTTAGCACCTTCTTTTTTTATAATTCCCCCATAAAAAGGCATATTTATAATTCCTCCTAAAGAATGTCCGCATAAAATTGTGTCAATGTCATAGTTAACTAAATTTGTAATTAAATCTGGTTCATGAGTAATAACCAAACTATATTCATATTGAACATCTGTCTCTAGTAAATTTGAAATATTTTCAGTATTTGTAAGTCCGATTATGTTAATAGGAGTAACATCTTTATAAAAAAGTAACATATTTTCATTATCTAACAAGTTGAAATCTGATTCATATAATATATCTCTATATTTATCTAAATTACTTTTGTCATTATCTC
>JAZSOX010000011.1:0-11358 GCA_045537175.1 Bacilli bacterium | reverse complement strand
TGGCAATATTAATGTTTGACCTATAGATAAAGTATTACTTTTTAAATTATTTAATCTTTTAATTGTATTAACGTCGGTATTATAAGTTCTAGCAATACTATATAAAGTATCACCTTTTTTTACTGTATAAGTTAATTTATCTTCTGTACTTACTGGTATTTTTAAAACTTGCCCAATTGATAAGGTATTACTTGATAAATTGTTGATATCTTTTAAGTTATTAACATTCACTCCAAATTTATTAGCAATTCCATATAATGTATCTCCTTTAACTACTGTATAAGTTGTTTCTGCTTCTTGCTCTTCTTTTGACACATTTAATTTTTGACCTATTGATAATGAATTTGATGTAAGATTATTTAATTTTTTCAACTCGTCTACTGTTAAATTATATTTATTAGCAATTCCATATAATGTATCACCACTTTTTACAGTATATATTTTTGTTTCAACAGTTTCTGTTTCTTCTTTAGGAATATATAAAAGTTGTCCAATCGATAATGAATTACTTGTTAGATTATTAGCTGCCTTTAATTCATTAACAGTTACTCCATTTAATCTCGCTATACTCCATAAAGTATCACCACTTTTTACTTTGTAATAGTTTTCATTTTCTGTTCCTTCAAATGTATAATCTACACCTATATATTCAGCAATAGCTTTTACTACAGCTTCAGCTAATTCTTCCCAATCATTTTTTAGTTGACTTACATCATCTCCAGTTGAATCCACAAAACCATATTCAACTATAATTGATTCATTATTTGGAGTATCTCTTAAAATATAATAATAATCTTTTGCAGGATTACTAGGAAGTCTTCGTTGATAATACTTTCGTACATTTTGTCCCGTTTTTTCTATCTCAGAAGCTATTCGTCTAGATAAATTATCACTATTTCTTAAAGCGTAAATAATTTCAGCGCCATCTCCACCACCAGCATTTATATGATTCGATACTAAAATCACATCGTTTCCTGTTCCATAAAAACTTTGTGCTCTTTTCGGTCTTGCAGTAGCATCTAAAGATACATCACTATCTCTTGTTAAACTACTTTCTATTCCAAGCTCATCAAATCTTTTTTTCATATATTCACTAATTTTTAAAGTGTAATCTTTTTCTACTATTCCATTACCACTAGTTCCTGGATCACTGCCACCATGACCTGGATCAATAACTACCTTTTTAGCCATATTTATCACCTGTGGTATTATATGAGAAAATATATTAATTTGTTAAAAAAAGACTATTAACTATTTGTTAATAATCTTTAAATATATTTCATTAAATTCATCGATATTATTATAATAAGTTACTAATTCTTATTTGTTATTTTCTTTTTTTAAATAATAATAATTTCCTATTGCATCTTTAGAATACTCTTTTATTACAAAAATTCCTTTATCAGTAGTTACTTTATATACACTATTTTGACTACTTTTAAATAATTCAATATCATTAATAGTTCCTAATTTATTTTAAAATTAAAAGAATACTATTTAAAAGTATTCTTAAATAACTCTCTAAATTTTTCTAAATCAAAATCCGTAGAAAGTAATATATTACTGTCATCTACTTTTGTTGCATAACTATAACCTACATCTTCGCCTTCGGTTTTAACATCTATTTTAAATGGTTCAAAATAAACAATATCTTTATCAATTATTGATGCTATTGTAGTTGGATCTGGAGTACCAAGTCCAATAGTACCATGATGTTCATAACTGAATTCTATATACTTTTCAGATATCAATCCAATAAATCTAGAAATTAAATCATCAGAATTTTTTAAATTTAAAACAT
The DNA here is from genome assembly GCA_045537175.1 of Bacilli bacterium. Taxonomy (GTDB): domain Bacteria; phylum Bacillota_I; class Bacilli_A; order RF39; family UBA660; genus SIG200. Next base: position 9,557 of record JAZSOX010000011.1, on the reverse strand, counting down.
AATCTTTTTCAACAAACGATTTAACCCCTACTTCATGTGTTATTACCTTTATTTCCTCAAACGGAGAATTTAAAACTATTTTAGCTGCTAGTGGATCTATTTTTATATTAAATTCTTTATATGCTTCACTAGCATCAGGATCAAATGTTGCACCCATTACCACTAGGTGCTTTATTCTTTTTGGTAAATTTCTATCTTTTCTAATCGCATTTGCTAAATTAGTAAGTGGACCTAAACATACTACAGTCAAATCATCTTTAAATTTTTTTGATGCTTTTATAATATAATCTTCCGCAGACATTTTTTCAATTCTTCTTGTTTCGTTGGGTGGAAACACTGCATATCCAAGTCCATCCTTACCATGAGCATATTCGGCTGTTTCTGAACTTCTATTAATTATTTCACCTTTAAATATTGGAATGTTCGTATCTAAAAAATCTTCAATAACTTTCAAATTATTTTCACTTTTTTCTGGATCTACATTTCCAGTAGCCAAAGTAAAACCAATTACATCTAATTTATTTCTTATTGCCATACATATTGCAATAGCATCATCTATTCCTGGATCTGTATCTATAATATATTTCATAGTATCACCCCTATTATACTAATATTATAGTATATTTTATATAAGTTTTAAATATGAATATCTTTTACTTAACATATTTTATGACAACAAAAAAAGTAGCCGAAGCTACTTAATTTTTTATTATTGAATAATTTCTGTAACAATACCAGAACCAACAGTACGTCCACCTTCACGAATTGAGAATTTAGTACCATTTTCTAGAGCTACTGGAGCAATTAATTCAACAGTCATATCTACGTTATCACCAGGCATTACCATTTCAACACCAGCAGGTAACTCGATAACACCAGTTACGTCTGTAGTTCTGAAATAGAATTGTGGTCTGTAATTTGAGAAGAATGGAGTATGACGTCCGCCTTCTTCTTTACTTAATACATAAACACTAGCTTTAAACTTAGTATGTGGAGTAACTGTTCCTGGTTTAGATAATACTTGTCCACGTTCAACATCATCACGAGAGATACCACGTAGAAGTACACCAGCGTTGTCTCCAGCTTGAGCAAAGTCTAATGACTTACGGAACATTTCGATTCCTGTAACTACTGATTTAGTTGTAGGTTTTAAACCAACAATTTCAACTTCATCATTAAGTTTTAATACACCACGTTCAACACGTCCTGTAACAACAGTTCCACGTCCTGAAATAGTGAATACGTCTTCGATACTCATTAAGAATGGTTTTTCAGAATCACGAGCAGGAGCTTCAATATAAGAATCAACTGCAGCAATTAAGTCACGAATAGCTTGTTCAGCTTCAGCGTCACCTTCAAGAGCTTTTAATGCACTACCACGAACGATAGGACATTCAGCATCAAAACCATATTCTCCTAATAATTCTCTAATTTCCATTTCTACTAAGTCTAATAGTTCTGGATCATCTACTTGATCACATTTGTTCATAAATACAACGATTTTTGGAACACCAACTTGACGAGATAACAAAATATGTTCTCTAGTTTGTGGCATAGGTCCATCTGCAGCAGAAACTACAAGAATAGCACCGTCCATTTGAGCAGCACCAGTAATCATGTTTTTAACATAGTCTGCGTGTCCTGGACAGTCAACGTGAGCATAGTGACGTTTGTCAGTTTCATACTCAACGTGAGCAGTATTAATAGTAATACCTCTTTCTCTTTCTTCTGGAGCTTTATCTATATTTTCATAAGAAACGAATTCTTTTGAAAATAATTTTGTAATAGCAGCAGTAGTTGTAGTTTTACCATGGTCAACGTGTCCAATAGTACCTACATTAACGTGTTCTTTTGAACGATCAAATTTTTCTCTTGCCATATAATTTCATTCCTTTCTTTTTCTTTTACTATTATATTTTATCTAATGCTTGAAATATTTTCAAGTATTATTTTAGTTAATGCTGTTTTTCTTAATGATTTCTTCAGCAATGTTTTTAGGTACTTCTTCATAATGATCTAATACCATTGTGAATGTACCACGTCCTTGAGAGTTTGAACGTAATGTTGTAGCATAACCGAACATTTCAGCTAGTGGAACCATTGCAGAAATTTGTAATGCATTACCACGAGATTCTTGTCCTAATGGTCTACCACGACGAGATGTTAAATCTCCCATAACGTTACCCATGTATTCTTCTGGAACAACTACGTCAACTTTCATAATTGGTTCTAAAAGAACTGGTTTACATTTGTTTTTAGCTTCTTTTAAAGCCATACTAGCAGCAATTTTGAATGCCATTTCTGATGAGTCTACATCATGGTATGAACCATCAAATAATGTTGCTTTAACATCTACCATTGGATAACCAGCAAGGATACCACCAGCCATAGCTTCTTGTAATCCTTTATCTGTAACTGGGATATATTCACGAGGAACTACACCACCAACGATAGCATCAACGAATTCATAACCTTTTTCATGATTTGGTTCGAATTTAATCCATACATGTCCATATTGTCCACGTCCACCTGATTGTTTAATGTATTTACCTTCACATTCAGCTGTTTGAGTTAAAGTTTCACGGTATGCAACTTGTGGTTTACCACTATTACATTCAACACCGAATTCTCTTCTCATACGGTCAATAATAACATCTAAGTGAAGTTCTCCCATTCCTGATAAAACTGTTTGTCCAGTTTCATGATCAGTTTTAACTCTTAAAGTTGGGTCTTCTTCAACTAATTTTTGAATAGCAATAGCCATTTTATCTTGGTCATTTTTAGATTTTGGTTCAATAGCTATATCGATAACTGGTGCTGGGAATTCCATACCTTTCATGATACATGAATTCTTTTCATCACATAGTGTATCAGCTGTAGTAGTATTTTTTAATCCAACTGCAGCAGCGATTTCACCTGCATAAACCTCAGTAATTTCTTTTCTTTGGTTTGCATGCATTTGTAAAATACGACCAATTCTTTCTTTTTCTCCTTTAGTAGAGTTTAATACATAAGAACCACTAGTTAGTACACCTGAGTATACACGGAAGAATGATAATCTTCCTACATATGGGTCAGTCATTATTTTAAATGCTAATGCTGTAAATGGTTCTTTATCATCTGGATGACGTAATACGTCATTTCCATTTTTATCTGTACAAATAATAGCTTCTACATCAGTTGGTGCTGGTAGATAATCTATAATTGCATCAAGTAATGGTTTAATACCTTGGTTACTTAGTGCATCAGCACATAATACTGGGAAGAATTCTACAGATAATGTAGCTGTTCTAATTGCTTTCTTTAATTCTTCAACAGTAATTTCTTCACCATCAAGATATTTCATCATTAATTCTTCATCATGATCTGCTACAGATTCAATTAATAATGTTCTGTATTCTTCACATTTTTGTTTCATATCTGCTGGAATTTCAATTTCTTCAGCATTTTCTTGTTCGCTTCCATCAAATTTGTAAGCTTTCATTGTTACTAAGTTAACAATTCCACAGAATTCTGATTCTGCTCCAATAGGTAACTCAATAGGTGCTGCTTTAGCTCCTAATCTATCTTTAATAGTAGTTAAACTATAATAGAAGTCTGCTCCTAATTTACCCATTTTATTAGCACAAATCATTCTTGGAACTTTGTACTCATTAGCTTGTCTCCAAACTGTTTCAGTTTGAGGTTCTACACCTGCTTGAGCATCAATAAGTGCTACTGCACCATCTAATACTCTTAAACTTCTTTGAACTTCGATTGTAAAGTCTACGTGACCTGGAGTATCGATAATATTTAAACGATGTCCTTTCCAGTGTGCACTAGTTGCAGCACTAGTGATTGTTATCCCACGTTCTTTTTCTTGTTCCATCCAGTCCATTTGAGATTCACCATCGTGAGTTTCTCCAATTTTATGAGTTATACCTGTATGGTATAGAATTCTTTCTGTTGTTGTTGTTTTACCAGCATCAATGTGAGCCATGATACCGATATTACGAATTTTATCAATAGATACGTCTCTTGCCATAATTTATTACCATCTATAATGAGCAAATGCTTTATTTGCTTCAGCCATTTTATGTGTATCTTCACGTTTTTTAACAGCTCCGCCTACACCATTAGCAGCATCAATAATTTCATTTGCTAAATTTATAGCCATACCCTTTCCGTTTCTTAATTTTGCATAATTAACTAACCAACGTAATGCTAGAGTTTGAGCTCTTTCATCAGTAACTTCCATTGGTACTTGGTAGTTAGATCCACCAACACGACGAGATTTAACTTCTAGTGCTGGGCTTATATTTTTCATAGCTTCTGTATAAACATCAATAGCTTTTTTACCAGTTTGTTGTTCAACTATATCAAAAGCTTCGTATAAAATCTTTTGAGCTGTACCTTTTTTACCATCTAACATAATTGCGTTAACTAATTTAGTTACAACTTTTGAATTATATATAGGATCTGGTAATACATCTCTTTTAACTGCTCTTCTTTTACGCATATTTTATTCCTCCTTCTTTTATTTTTTTTATATTAATTATTATTTTCTTTTTGTACCGTATTTACTACGACCTTGTTTACGATTTTCAACTCCGTGAGTATCTAATGTACCACGAATTACATGATAACGTACACCAATTAAGTCTTTTACACGTCCACCACGTACTAATACTACGCTGTGTTCTTGTAAGTTATGTCCTTCTCCTGGAATGTATGCATCGATTTCTTTACCATTAGAAAGTCTAACACGTGCATATTTTCTTAACGCCGAGTTTGGTTTCTTAGGTGTTTTAGTTCCTACACGAGTACATACTCCTCTTTTTTGTGGACTTGTTGCATTAGTTTGTTTTCTTTCTAATGTATTAAATCCAACATTAAGTACTGGACTCTTACTTTTCTTTGTTTTCTTTTGACGATTTTTCTTTACTAATTGATTTATTGTTGGCATAATATCTCCCTTCTATGAACACGAATCCAAGTGTATCAAAATTATTTTTAAATTAAGTTCTACCAAGGTAGAACCTAATTAAAATGCGATATTACTATATCATTTTATTATATGTTTTGTCAATATATTTTTATTACTATTTTAATAGTTTAGTGTTTGATAATTTTCACATGATATATACGCTGCATAATGATTAATATTATCAACATTAGTTATTCTTACATAACCAGTACAATCATTTCCATCTATATCTTTTAATTTTGTAATATATCCATTAGAATTTAGTGTCTCATAACTTATTTTATATTCGCCATTTACTGCAACATTTTTGTCTTCAATATATCTATTTGCAGCTTCTTCTAGCGAATTTTCTAAATCTATATATTGTTTATTTCCAATAGCTCCACCTAAAGAACCATATAATTGTGCAATGAAAAATACAGCTACTATAAGCGCAATTAGTAATCCGCCACTCAATAAAAGCATCTCCATTGTTCCCCAACCATTTTTATTTAATTTCATTAAAATCCCTCTAACTATTATCTGGAAGTGTTTCTCTTACCTTTATAAATAAATGTCCAAATTCTTTGCCATATATACTTGTTCTTTCATAAGTAATTGACTTGTAACCAAGGCCCCAATACACATAAACATGGCCATCATCGTAGGCACGAGTTTCTTCCTTTAATACTACTAACATTGGTTCATTATCTTGATATCTAAAATACTCAACCAAAATCAATCCAATCCAAACTACTACTACTGTTACTAGTAGCATTTTAAATATAATCCCCAATGTTTTTCTCATAGTATCACCAATATTAATTATAAATTAGGCAACAAAAAAAAGCAATAAATATTGCTTTTTTAAACTATGCTAATTCTACTTCAGCACCAGCTTCAGTTAATTGATCAGCGATTGATTTAGCTTCATCAGCAGGAATATTTTCTTTAATATTTCCACCATTGTCAGCTAAACCTTTAGCTTCAACTAATCCTAAGCCTGTAATTTCTTTAATGATTTTGATAACTGCAATCTTGTTTCCACCAGCAGATTTTAATACTACTGTTTTTGTTGATGATCCAGCATCTTCAGCACCAGCTACTGGAGCAGCTGCTACTGCTACTGCAGAAGGATCTACACCAAATTCTTCTTTCATTGCATCTACTAATTCTTTTACTTCAAGAATAGTCATTTCTTTTAATGCACTTATAAAATCTTCTCTAGTTAATTTTGCCATTCTAATCTTCCTTTCCCTCTAATTGTTCGGCATAAAGATTTAAACTTATTGATAAATCTTTAACATATTGAATCATTCCACCAGCTAACATAGTAAGTAGTCCTTCACGAGATGGAATACTAGCGTATTCTTTAATTGTTTCTAGACTAGCTACATCACCACTGATAATACCAACACGAATATTTAATTTTTCATGTTCTTTAGCAAATTCAGCAATAATCTTAATTGGTTCTAATAAAGTTTCACCAAATAAAACTGCATTAGGCCCTTCAAGAAATTCGTCCATATTAACATTTAATTCACTTAAAGCTCTTTTTAATAAAGTGTTTTTGTAAATTTTAACGTTTGAACCAACTTCATTAAGCTTATTTCTTAAATCGCTCATTTCAGCAACTGTTAAACCTTGATATTGGAATAAAATAACTGATTCGCTATTTTTTACATTATCAATAATTTCACTTACGATAATTTTCTTCTCATTAAGAATTTTTTCGCTTGCCATGTTTCCTCCTTATATATTAAGAAAAGCTTCCGATTGGGAAGCTAAAAAACAAAAGTTTAAAGTTCCCCTCGGCAGGATTTTTAAAATTGCTTCCCTGCTGTCTTCGGTTTTTTCTTTTCTTCAAGTATTATATATCACAACTAATTAAATGTCAAAAGAATTTTTATCTACTTTAATTCCAGGACCCATAGTTGTTGATATTGTAATTTTATCTATAAATACACCTTTAACTGTTTGAGGTTTTGCTTTATTTATAGTTCTAACTACATATTCTAAATTTTCTAATAGTTTAGTTTCATCAAAAGATACTTTACCAATAATAGTATGAATATTACCATAAGAATCAGTTCTGTAAGTAACCATACCACTCTTAAGATCTTTTACAACATCAGCTACTTTAGTTGTAACAGTACCAGTTTTAGGGTTAGGCATTAAACCTTTAGGTCCTAAAATGTTACCAATTTTACCAACTTCTGGCATCATATCTGGAGTTGCTACTACTACATCAAAATCAAACCAGTTTTCTGCTTTAACTTTTTCAAGCATATCTTTATCTCCAACATAATCAGCACCAGCAGCTTTAGCTTCTTCAGCAAAAGCACCTTTAGCAATAACTAAAACTTTTTTACTTTTACCAGTTCCATTAGGCATAACTAATGAACCACGTAATTGTTGATCAGTTTTTTTAGCATCAATGTTTAATTTAATAGCTACTTCTACAGTACTATCAAATTTAGTTGTTGATGTTTCTTTTACTAATTTAGTTGCTTCTTCTTTAGTATAAAGTTTAGTACTTTCAACGTTTTTAGAAACTTCCACATATTTTTTACTATGTTTTCTCATTTATTTTTCCTCCTAACTGTGGTTAATTAGCGGATTTGAAATTTTTTATTATTTATTATTCTTCAGTTTTTTCTTCTTTTTCGTTCATTGCTTCAACATTAGCAACGTCAAGATTTTGAGCTTCTTCAGCCATTGCTTCTAAAGCAGCTTCACGTTTAGCTTGTTCTTTTTCTTCTTCTAAAGCTTCTTGTGCTTGTTCAGCTAATTCTTTATCAGTACGTCCTGAAACAGCTATTCCCATGTTTCTTGCAGTACCTTCTACGATATTCATAGCTTCTTCAACAGTATAAGCATTTAAATCTGGTAATTTAATTTCTGCTATACTTCTTAAATCAGCTTCAGTAATTGTAGCAACGATTTCATTTGCACCTTTTGCGCTACCTTTTTGGATTTTAGCTATTTTTTTAAGTAAGAATCCAGCAGGTGGAGTTTTTAATACAAAATCGAAAGTTCTATCTTCATATATAGAAATTTCACAAGGAACAACGTCACCCATTTTTTCACGAGTTGCGTCATTAAATTTTGTACAGAACTCTTGTAAATTAATTCCAGCAGGTCCTAAAACTGTTCCAACTGGTGGTGCTGGTGTTGCTTTTCCAGCTTGAATTTCAAGTTTAATTTTCTTTACGACTTCTTTTGCCACGAAAACACCTCCTATAAAATTTTTTCGCGTTAGTGGTAATGGGCAAATCCGCATTCCCTCCCACATAACTGCAATTTCACCAAATTGCATCTAAGATAATACCATAAAATACTTGATTATGCAATAGTCTAAGCCAATAAAATTGTATGCATACCCATTAGTTTTCTAGAATTAACTATTGGCAATTTAATGTATATTATGATATTATTAATATATATTAAGAATAGAGGTTTTATTATGGCAAAAAAATTTTTCTATAATAGAGTATATAATACAAAAAGAACCATAATTAATTTGGTTATAATTGGAGTTTGTATTATTGGTGTTATTATATGTTTTATAATTACATCAAATTTTCAAGGTGAAAATCACAACACTCCGGAAGGTGCTCTAAGTATTAAACAAGAAACAACCATTGAAGTTAATGAAAAATATACAAATGAAATATTCTTTTCAAAAATTGAAAATGTTGATGTAAATGATATTAATATTTCATACCCAGATAACTTTAACGTTTCAAAACCAGGAGAATATCAAATCAAAATAACAATTAATGAAAAAGATTATGATAGCAAATTAGTAGTTGTTGATACAACAAAACCAACACTTACGGTTAAAGAAATAACCATTGAGCAAAATAAAAGCTATAGTGCAACAGATTTTGTTAATAAATGTGAAGATAACAGTAAGTCAGATTGTAAAATAGAATTTTATAAAGGTGTCGATGAAGAAGGAGAAAAAGTTGACTACTCAAGTTTTACAAAAGAAGGAACATATACAATAAAAATTGCAGCTAGCGATGAAAGTGGTAATCAGGTTGTTGAAGAAACAAAATTAACAATTGGAAAGAAAAAACCAGTTGAAGAAAAACCTATAATTAATTGTAAATATGGTAACAATAAATATGATACTGATAACTATTTAGTTGCAATTGATGTTACATCTAACGGATGTGCAGTAAGCTTAGATTTATATAAAGACGAAAGCATGACTGCTGAAATAAATAAATTAATGAATTCAGAAACAACAAAAATAAAAAAAGATGTTGAAGCATTAAAATTAGATGGAACTTTAGCATTAAACAGAAAAGTTACTGCTGTAGTTAATACTACTGGCGATGGTATTGTTGGTTATGAATTAAGAATGACAGTTAAAATTACTAAAAACGGTAATTCTGAAACTGTAGCAGATTATCGTATTAATAGTAAAGGAAAACGTTCATTTATAACAAACTCTTACAAATTAGCAAGCTAATAACTTGCTTTTTTTATTGCAATAAAAAAGAATACTATATTGAAGTATCCTTATATTTTTTATTAAAATTTCTTATTAATACTATAAATGAACATACAAAGGTAATTGTATATAATAATAGAAATATTT
>JAZSOX010000060.1:0-5892 GCA_045537175.1 Bacilli bacterium | reverse complement strand
TTTTCTTTTTTCCCTTTTATATACAAACATATATAAGCCAAATTAATTAACAATAAATAATTATTTTGTAATACAATATTTAATAAATTAACTACTAATATTATTATTTCTTCTTTAATTATAATTTTGTTTAAATTATTCTTACCCCATTTTAAATATCTATTATTTTCATTATAAAAATTTTGTTGTAACATATGTAAATTATTTTTACTAACTAATATTAAATATGGAATAGTTATTATAAAAGATAATATACTTAATAAATTCATCTTCTCACTCCTAGAAAATTATCTAATACTAATATGAGTTCAGGAAGTCTTTCTAAATAAGCATAATGTGTTGCCCCATTATAAAGTACTACACCTGAATCTTTAATTAAATTTTGTAATTCATAAGCTCTTTTATAAGGAACTGCTGTATCTAAATCTCCCCACACAAGAAGTGTCGGACATTCTATTTTCTTTACAAACTCAGTTAAATCATAATTAACCGCTTTAACAAGTACTCCTCTCATTACTTCACTAGCATTTCTATAATCACTAGAACCAACATTCTTTTGAAGTAACTTAGCAACTATATTTAATACTGGTATTTTCTTTAACTTCTTATAAATTCTATTTTTAAGTGGTAATTTTGTAACTTCTGGACAATATGGACTTGCTAAACAAATTAATTTATCACATTTGTATTTAGAAGCATATAAAAGAGATACTCTACCTCCAAAAGAATGACCAATTAATACAATCTTTTTCAGTTTTAATTTTTTTACAAAATCATGTACCAATTCTACATAATCTTCAATTGCCCAAGAAAATGGTGGTTCTTCACTCTTCCCAAACCCTGGTAAATCTAGTATTAAAATATTAAAATTATCTTTATATTTATCTCCGATTGGTTTCATCATTTCAATATTTTGTCCCCAACCATGTAATAAAATCAAAGTTATATCTGACTTATTATCAGTAAATTCATAATTAACTTTTAGATTATTCATAACTCACTTCCTAACTAATCTATTAATATATTGAAAACTTGTTCATACATATCTTGAGCATTTTTACATGTATCAACTAAAAACATTTTATCATATTTATAATTTTTTAACCCTCTTAAATAAAATATTTTATTTTCATCTGCTATTATAAAAGGAATAATATCATTTTTCAAACATTCTTTAAACATAATGATTCTTCCAATGCGACCATTACCATCACTAAACGGATGAATAATTTCAAATTGATAATGAAAGTCTATAATATTTTCAATAGTTACATTATTAATCAATTTGTATTTATTTAAAAGAGCATCTAATTCTTTTATAACTTTATTTGGTAATGTGGTTTCGATACTATTAATATTGCCAATAACATTCTCACATATTTTAAACTTTCCGGCATACATTTTTTCACTAGTATTACTTTTAAGAATTTCATGCATTTTCAAAATCATCTCAACATTTATTTCTTTATCTGCATTTTCTAAAATTCTGATAATCTACTACCTTCTATTCTATTCGAATTATAAGCAAAATTTATTTGACTATAATAATATAAGCCATTTGAAACTTTATTTTTCATCTCATTTATTAAAACGTTTTTTATTTTAGTTTCGCTCATAAATTTTGCTCCTAATAATAATTATATACTAAATATTTGTTTTTTTAAATAATCCCAACAAAAAAGTGTGTACATTACACACTATTTAATACCTTTTTCTTTTTTTATAATATCTAAAATAATATTATATAATTTTTCATTAGCTTCTTCTAAATCCATATCTTCAGGAATTTTAAAAGGTTCACCAAAAGTTATTTTTAAATCTTTTGTCCTAAATTTATAAGTACCAGTTATTGCATAAGGAACTATTGTTGCTCCAGTTTTCTTAGCCATAGATACAGCACCAAATTTAAATGGTTGCAATAATTCTTTAGTTTTATTTCTTGTTCCTTCTGGAAATATCCCTAAAGCCAAACCTTTATTTAACACATCTAAAGCAGCACTTTTGGCATTTTCATCTTTAATTTGTCTATTTACTGGAATACATCCCGATAATGTAAAGAACCATTTCGTTTTTGGGTTTGTAAAGTATTCCATTTTAGCCATATAATGTACTGGTCTGCTAGTACAAAGAATAGGTAAACATTGATCCATTAAATGAATGTGATTACCACACAATAATATAGGACCTTCTTTTGGTACTACTTTTTTATTTTCTGATTTAAAAGGATACCAAAATCTAAAAAACCATCCTAAAGTATATTTAACAAAATTGAAACCAAACATATTAAATTCATTCTTTTTAAATGATTTAAAAGCTAAAAATATTAAATATACACAAAGTAAAATTAACAAAATATATACTACTATCATATAATCACCTATAAATAATATATCATAAATTATTTTTTTATTCCACTACTCTAATACTTTTTATTATTGGTTGATTTTCCAAAAGTACTGTTCCATTATCATCTTCTGCTTTTACATTTTCCGCTATTTCATCAACCACTTCTATACCTGAAGTTACATAACCAAAAGCAGCATACTTTCCATCTAAATAAATACTATCTTCATGAACTATAAAGAATTGACTTGATGCACTATCAAAATCATCTCCTCTTGCCATTGATATTACTCCTCTTTTATGGGAAATTCTATTTTTTACCCCATTAGCAGCAAATTCTCCTTTAATTGTACTACTAGAACCACCAGTACCATCATGATTTGGATCTCCACCTTGAATCATAAAACCATCAACTATTCTATGGAAAGTTAGTCCATCATAAAATTCTTCATTAACTAAATTTACAAAATTAGTTACAGTTATTGGAGCAATATCAGCATCTAATTCCAAACTAATTACTCCATATTCCTCTACTTCAATTTCTACATTTACTTTACCACTTAAATAATCTTCATTTTTAGAACACCCACTAATTAAAAATAAACTTAATACTAAAACAATAATTTTTTTCATCATATTCCTACTTTCTAATAATAACTATAACACAAATAAAAAGTTTAGACTATATCATCTAAACTAGTCTTTTAAAAATGAAATTTGTTTCTCGTGTTCTATTAAATTAACTAATTCTTCTTTAGTTGGAAATCCTAATTTATAAATTGACGCATATATATTTTCATTATCTTTAGGTAATGTGTATTCTACAACTGTTTCATTTTTACTTGTACCAAGCAATATTCCTATAGTAGGATTTTCATCTTCTTTTTTTATAACCCTATCGTAATAATTAACATACATTTGCATTTGGCCAATATCTTGATGAGTTAGTTTATGAATTTTCAAATCTATAATTACAAAACATTTCAACAGTCTGTTATAAAAAATTAAATCAGGATAGAAATGATCATCTTCTAAAGTTATTCTTACCTTTGAACCAACTAACATAAACCCTTTACCAAGTTCTAATAAAAATTCTTTTAAATGCTTTAATAAATTTTTTTCTAAATCATATTCCAAATAATCTGTATTCTCTTTGATATCTAAAAATTCTAATACAAATGGATCTTTGACTAAATCTTTACCACTTTTTATTAATGCACCTTTATTTGCTAACTCTAATACTTCTTCTTTATTTTTTGATATTGCTAACCTTTCATATAACAAAGAGTTAATTTGTCTTTGTAATTCTCTTACACTCCACCTAGAAATAATAGCTTCATTCATATAAAAATTTCTTTTATTGTCTTCAGTAATTTTTATTAAAATTAAGTAGTGCGACCAACTTAATTCGCGCGACAGTGTTGCGGAATTTTTAAAGATGCAATAAAATTTTCGCATTTTTTCTAAATTATCTACCGAAAATCCATTTCCATATTCTTTTTTTAATTTTTCTGAAACTCTTTTTAAAACTCTTTTTCCATATTCGGCCCTTTTACTACCATCTTGAATTTCCATTAATCTTTTACCAATCTTCCAATATAAATCAAGCATTTCAGTATTTACTGCACGATATACATTATTTCTACTATTTAATATTAAACATTTAATATCTTTGTAGATGTTTTCTTCAAAAACAATTTCATTTTCCGCTTTACATATTTCATTCATAATTTTTCTCCTCTCACTATTAATATTCGTCACTCATACCTCAATTTCCTCCTTTTTTTGTAAATTTCTTAAAAAAAATTAATTTTTTACATATAAAAACCCAACTTTATGTTGGGGTAAAACATTATTTTTTTAATAACTCATCTCTTAAAGCGTTATAATCAGTTTTAAGTAATTTTGTTTTTGGAAATTCTTTTTTATAAATATATTCTCTAGGTAACATATAATGGGATAAATTCTTTTTAGCATAATCCATTATATTTTTCTTAACTGTATAAGTTTCTTCTACACCATCTTCTAAGATAATAAAGGCTTTAGCAACTTCTTGTTTATATGGATGAGGAACTCCTACTACACAAGCATCTTTAATGTATTCTGAATCTCTTAAAACGTTTTCTATATATTGTGGATATACATTATAACCAGATGATATTATAATTCTTTTCATTCTTTGAACATAGAATAAAACACCATCTTCATCTAAATATCCTAAATCACCAGTATGAATATACTTTATACCATCATTATGTTCTCTAATAACTTTTTCTGTTTCTTCAGGATTTCCTAAATAACCACTCATCATTGACTGACCATGTAAACATATCTCTCCAGTTTCACCAGGAGCTAATTCTTCATATGTCTCTGGATTCACTATTTTAACAACATTTCCAGGAAGCGGACAACCTACACTTCCAAGTTTATCACTACCTAACGAACCAAAGCAAAATGGACCAGTAGATTCAGTCATTCCATAACCTTGAGTAATAGTAGCATCACTACCATGACTGGCTAAAAAATCATTTACTGCTTTATTTCTTTGAACCGATAAAGAATCTCCACCAGATATAACCATCTTCACTTGTGACATATCTATGTTATTCATATATTCATTTTTAAGTAATGCTTCATATAATGTTGGAACTCCTGTAAGAACATTTGGTCTATATTTAGTAAGCAATTTGTCAAATCTTTTAGCATCAAATTGTGGCACTAAAATACAAGTAACGCCTATACAAAGTGGTCCGTATAATCCTACTACTAAACCAAAACAATGGAATAATGGTAAAATAGATAATAATGTATCTCCTGGTGATAACGCTGTAAAACATATTTTTGCTTGTAAACTTATATTAGTAAAACATCTATTAGGAAGAACTATACTCTTTGGTACTCCAGTAGTTCCGCCACTGTGAAGTATTACTGCATCATCATCTTTCCCTTTATGAACTTCTATATTCCCATCATAATAATCTCCTAAATGTAGGAATTCTTTCCAAAAAATATATAAGCTATTATGTTTTGGTTTTTCTTCTTTTCTACCCTTTGTTGCATTATATAAACCATTTAATATAAGTGGCATTGATTCAGAAGCAGATGCAATAACTACCTTATATACTTTTGTATCTTTAATAATATTTCTAATTTTACTATAAGTTTGATTAAATGCCACTAGTAATACACTATTAGTTGCATTTAAATAATTTTTTATCTCTTCTTCTGCAGATAATGGATGAATCATATTTGCTATTGCCCCAATTTTATTTACTGCAAAAAATGTTATCGCAGCTTCCGGAGTATTTGGCATACATATTGTAACAACATCCCCTTCTCTAACTCCTAGAGATTTAAATGATCTTGCACATTTATCTATATAATCCCAAAATAATTTATATGTTATTTTCTTCCCAAAATAGTTAAGAGCATAACCATTTTTATATTCTTTTGTAACTTCCATCATATATTCATATAATGACATATCTGGAGCTTCTATTTCTAAATCTTCTTTTTTATAAAAGTGTTCCCATAAAAATTTTTTGATTT
>JAZSOX010000048.1:0-6979 GCA_045537175.1 Bacilli bacterium | reverse complement strand
ACTATTTCTTGAATAATGTCTTTCCTTTTTTCAACATTATTTTCTTCTTTTTTGTCATTTTTAGGAGGAAATAAATCATCTTCGCCTAAAACTTCTTTGTTAATTCTTATAAAATAAACTAAAGTTACTAATAGAATTAATAATGCTATAATTGCTACAAAAAATATAATATCAACAAAACTTAAACACCCTATAAATCTATATATATCATTTAATAAATTCATAATACTATCACCACAATTATATTTTATCACTTACCGTAAATAAAAATAAGTGTCCACCACTTGCTTTACATAGTTTTTTGCAAATGTTGACACTTATTATAACACGTCATTTTACATTAATCAATTTTATAAATTATAAAATACGCATCTTCCACAATTATTCTTCTAATACTTGTTCTTGTAATTCCAGCATTTATTTTACCATTCTATAAGGGTTTTCAGCAGTTCCATTTCCTTCCATCTCAATATTCTTTACTAAATTTATTACTGGTCTTACATTACGATATAAATTACCATTAATATCCGTTCTTATATTCCCGTTATTATCAACCATAAACAAATTCAATGACGAATCATTACCTTTAGCTCCTGTCATTGTATACCATGGTTCTGTAATAGTAGAATCATATAAATAAAAATTTTTGTTATATGATGTTGGAGTAGCACCCGCTAACACAACTTCATCTATCGTAAGAAGTCCTATGTTATTATTAAAAGCGGTTCCTAAACAATTTAAAGTTGGTATTTTATTTGTCATAATTCTTGTATAAGAATTATAAGTATAAATATCATCATACACTATATCGTTGCAAAATTTTGAATTAGAAATATAATCGATATAATCATATAAATTATTTTCTAACCAGCTTTCTAAAAATTCATTCATTGAAGAACTTTTAAAATTATAATTTGCATTATTAGCCGAATAATAACTTGCTATGGTATCTGTCACTCCATTTAAAACCATTCTTACAGTACCATCACCATTAACTCTTACAATTCTCC
Source organism: Bacilli bacterium (assembly GCA_045537175.1). Classification (GTDB taxonomy): domain Bacteria; phylum Bacillota_I; class Bacilli_A; order RF39; family UBA660; genus SIG200. The sequence continues at coordinate 5,969 of JAZSOX010000048.1, read as the reverse complement.
AGGTTAATCCGCCAAATGTAACAAAATTATTTGTAACACTTCCTCTAAAATAATAAGATATCCCTATATCATCGCTACTTTTTATTAATCCTTCATTTTCTATTGCTGCATCATATCCAACTTTTGTTAAAGTACTTTCTGATGCCGGAGTATTGTTTAAAATTAAATCTGCAAAAGTAATATTTTTTCCTTCTTGAACTCTAATATTTAATATTCCTTTTAATACTACATCGCTAGTATTATTAACCACTAAAGTATAGAGTTTAGTTTCACCCGCCTCTATACTAATAAAATCTGTAGTTATTTCATCAATACTTTTTAATTCTCCTTCAGTAACTATATTTTCGTTATGCAATAACTGATAAGCACCATTTCCTCTTACTTGAGCAAACCCAATATTATATGAGCTTGATTCATCACTACTATTTGTTACAGAAAATTTTATAATTTCTTTGTCACTAACATAAAAATTTTTACCATCTATATAATTAATCGATAAGCTACCATTCACTTCAATATCTGAACCTATATCAGAAACTTTATCATAAAATAAATATATAACACCTAAAGCTACCCCAATTACTATTAAAAAACCAATGAATGATAAAAAAGATTTATAAATAGCTCGCATTTTTAATTTTACCATTGTCATTTGGGCATCATCCTTACAATAATCATTATATACTAAATATTAAAATTATGTCAATTTTTGTCGCATAAAAAAAGGAAAACTTTTGATTTTCCTTTTTTATTTTAAAGATTTTTTAAATTCTTTAAATTCACTCTCAGTTTCTAAATCAGTTTCAGAAAGTTCTTTTATTAAATCTCTTTGTTTTTTGTTTAATTTAGTTGGAATTATAACATTTACTACTACATACATATCGCCAGGAGTTCTACTATTAACACCTTTTATTCCTTTACCCTTAAGCTTTAATTTCGTATAATTTTGAGTTCCTGGTTTAATTTCTACATAACCACTTCCAGTTAATGTAGGAATTTCTTTTTTGCAACCTAATATAACATCTGTAATAGTTACTGGTAGTTCTAAATAAATATCATCTTCATGTCTTTCAAAATATTTATGTTCTTCTACAATAAATTCCAAATAGATATCACCATTAGGACCACCGTTAATACCAGCTCCCCCTTTTCCGCTTAAGCGAAGTTGATTACCAGTATCTATACCTGCTGGTACAGTAATAGTTAAAGTTTTATTTTTAGATACTCTTCCTTCTCCATCACAATGTCGACAAATTTCTTTAAATGTTTTCCCTTCACCACGACAGTCAGGACAGGTTTTTTGAGTTTGCATTATACCGAACAAGGTATTTTGTTGTTCACGAACAACTCCTCTACCTCCACAAGTAGAACAAGTTGTTTCGCCAAAGCCACCTTTTCCACTACATTCATCACAAGTTTCAGTAACATTAATTTTAATGTCTTTTTTGCATCCATTTACAGCTTCTTCAAAAGAAACTTTTATATGCATTAGCATATCTTCGCCACGTCGAGCACGATTACTATTTCGACTTCCTCCAAAACCAGAGAAAGAACTAGAGAAACCACCAAAACCTCCACCAAAGATATTAGAAAGAATATCATCTAAATTGATATCTCCCATATCAAATCCTGCTCCACCTTGAGCACCTTCAAAAGCTGCATGACCATATTGATCATATTGAGCTCTTTTTGTTTTATCTGAAAGAACCGAATAAGCTTCTCCAATTTCTTTGAATTTTTCAGCAGCTCCCTCTTCTTTATTTACATCTGGGTGATATTTTTTAGCTAAAACTCTAAAGGCTCTTTTTATCTCTTCATCCGTCGCAGTTTTTGAAACACCTAAAACTTCATAGTAATCTCTTTTATTGTTCATTTAATACACTTCCTTGTAATTCTTCATAATCTTTTATCAATTTATCCATAAATATGATTGCGTCATCAAAAACTTTAGAACTTGTCATGTCAACTCCAGCAATTTTTAACGATTCTATTGGATTTTTTGTACATCCCAACTTTAGGAATTCTAAATATTTATCTCTAATATCTTTATCTCCATCATAAATGGCATTAGCTAGTTTTACCGCTGCAGTAAATCCAGTTGCATATTGATATACATAGAAATTCATATAAAAATGAGGTATTCTTTCCCATTCATATTTAACTTCTTCATCAATTATAACATTTTTTCCAAAATATAGTTTATTTAAATCATAATATTTATCACACATATTTTGACTCGTTAAAATTTCTCCTGATTCTGAAAATTCATGAATAAACAACTCAAATTCTGCAAACATAGTTTGTCGATAAATAGTAGATTTATATTTTTGCAATAAATCATCAACAATTTTAATTTTTTCTGTTTTTGAATTAGTATGTTCTAATAAGTATCTGCATAATAGTATTTCGTTTACTTGACTTGCAACTTCTGCAACAAAAATGCTATATCCATAATCTTGATAATTCTGATATTTACAAGCATAATAATAATGCATTGCATGACCAAGCTCGTGTGCTAAAGCTGATACGTCGTTTAATAATCCTTCAAAACTTAATAAAACATATGGATGAACTGAGTAGCACGCTGTACAATAAGCACCGCCTCTTTTTCCCTCATTGTTACATGAATCTATCCATCCTTCATCAAATGACTTCTTTATATCGTTTAAATAAGTATCACCAAGTGGCTCAACCGCTTTCAAAACTAAATCTTTAGCATCTTCATAACTATATTTTTTAGAACTATTTATACTAATATCTGCATATGTATCGTATATATGCAATTCATCTAATCCTAGCATTTTTTTCTTTAAATCCCAATACTTATATAACGATTTTAAATTTTTATGCACTGACTCGATTAAATTAGTATAAACTTTTTTGTCTATCTCATTTGAAAACAAAGCTGCTTCTAAACTAGTATTAAACTTTCTAAGCTTAGCGTTTACCACATTTTTATTTACTTCACTTCTAAGTATAGTAGCAAGTGTAGTTTTAAAATTTGCATAAGTTTTATACAACGACTCAAATGCCATTTTACGAACATTTCTATCACTATGTCTCAAATAAACAGAATAATTACTTTCATTAAGTTCAACTTCTTCTCCATTTACTATAATATTATCAAATTTAAAATCACTATCAGTAAGTGAACTCATAATTTCGTCTGGAGCTTCCATTAAATTAGATAAAGAGGATAAACAAGCCTCAACTTCACTACTTAATATATGTTCTTTATTTCTAAAAATATGTTTTAAATTTCTTTCATATTCTTTTAAACCATTGCAAATTGAAATATAACCGTCTACTTTAGAATAATCACTTTGTAATAATTCAGGCACTATATAAGATGTAGCTTCTAAATACTTTGTATAAGTATTTTTTGCTTTACCAAATAATTCTTGATAATTGGTATCTAGAGTATCTGCATCATTATTAATATGAGCATAAATAAAAGTCTTCTCTATTCTCTTAGATATATCTTTATCTAGCTCTAATAAGCTTAATAATTTATCTGAACTTTCTAAAATTTTACCTTTATATTTTTCAAATTTCGTCAATTCTGCTTCTATTTGTTTTAATTCTTTTTCACATTCAGAATCACTATTATATAAATCATTTACATTCCATTTATATTTAATATCAAAATCAATTCTTTTCTTTGCCATAAATCCCTTTCTAACTAAAAGTTAGGCTCTAGAAACCTAGAGCCTTAAATTTCTTTTTATTATTTTTCTTCAAATGCAGCTTCTTCTACATTGTCATCCTTTTTAGATGTTTCTGTAGCATTATCTGTATTAGAGTTTTCTGGATTTACGTTTTGATAAACTTTAGCAGCTAAATCCATCGCTACTTTTGATAGTTCTTCAGTTTTTTCTTTTATTTTATCTGTATCACTACCAGCAAGTAAATCTTTTAATTCTTTAATTAATTCTTCAGCTTTTTCTTTGTCTTTAGAATCAACTTTATCTCCTAAATCTTCTAAAGCTTTTTCAGTTTGGAAAATCATTGAATCAGCATTATTTCTAACTTCAGCTTCACTCTTCTTCTTTTCATCAGCTTCCTTATTAGCTTCAGCTTCTTTTACCATTTTTTCAATTTCATCATCTGAAAGATTTGTACTTGAAGTAATTGTAATTGATTGTTCTTTACCAGTACCTAAATCTTTTGCTTTAACATTTACTATACCATTTGCATCGATATCAAATGTAACTTCTATTTGAGGTACTCCTCTTTTTGCAGGAGGTAAATTAGTTAATTGGAAATTACCTAAAGTTTTATTATCACTAGCCATTGGTCTTTCACCTTGTAATACATGAATATCTACTGCAGGTTGATTATCAACTGCTGTACTAAATACTTGGCTCTTACTTGTAGGAATTGTTGTATTTCTTGGAATTAATACTGTCATAACATTTCCTAATGTTTCAATACCAAGTGATAATGGTGTTACATCAAGAAGTACGATATCGTCTACTTCACCAGTTAAAACGCCACCTTGAATAGCTGCACCCATGGCAACAACTTCATCAGGGTTAACACCTTTATTTGGTTCTTGTCCCAATTCTTTTTTAACTAATTCTTGAATATAAGGGATTCTTGTTGATCCACCAACTAAAATAACTTTATCAATATCTTTATTTGTAAGTTTAGCATCTTTAAGTGCTTTTCTTACTGGTTCCATTGTTGAATCAAATAAATCACGACATAAATCTTCAAATTTAGCTTTTGATAAACTCATTTCCATATGTAATGGTCCTTCTTCGCTTTGCGCGATAAATGGCAAACTAATTTGTGCATTAGTCATACCAGATAAGTCTTTTTTAGCTTTTTCTGCAGCATCTTTAATTCTTTGCATTGCCATTTTATCTTTAGATAAATCTATACCGTATTCTTTTTTAAATTCACCTACTAAGTATTCAGATACTCTTTCATCAAAGTCGTCTCCACCTAATCGATTATTACCACTGGTAGACTTAACTTCAAATACTCCATCACCTAATTCAAGAATAGATACGTCAAATGTTCCTCCACCTAAATCGTATACTAATATTGTTTGCAATTTATCTTGTTTATCTAAACCATAAGCAAGCGCTGCTGCTGTTGGTTCGTTAATAATTCTTTCAACTTCAAGACCAGCAATTTTACCAGCGTTCTTTGTAGCTTGTCTTTCAGCATCATTAAAATATGCTGGAACAGTAATAACCGCTTTTGTAACTTTTTCTCCTAAATAACTTTCAGCATCTGCTTTTAATTTAGCTAGAATTTTAGCACTTATTTCTTCTGGTGTGTATTTTTTGTCGTTAGCATCAACTTTTTCGCTAGTCCCCATTTTTCTTTTGATAGATGAAATAGTATTCTTTACATTTGTTACCGCTTGTCTTTTGGCAGTTTCTCCAACTAATTCATCATCACCTTTGAAAGCTACTACTGAAGGAGTAGTACGATTACCTTCACTATTTGGAATAACTTTTGGTTCTCCACCTTCTAAAACTGAAACACAACTATTTGTTGTTCCTAAATCTATACCTATAATTTTTGCCATTTAAATCATCTCCTTATTCATTAACCTTGACCATGGCTGGTCTTATAACTTTATCATTATATTTATAACCTTTTAACATTACACAAGTAACTATACCTGATTCTTTTCCTTCAATTGACTCTGTCATTACCGCTTCCATCGTTTCTGGATTAAAAGGTTCATCTAAACATTTTATTTCTTCAACCCCAACTGATTCTAAATTGTTTTTTAGTTCTTGATAGATCAACTTAAACCCACTTAAGAATTTAGAAACTTCATCTTCAAGACCATCATTATCCATATTTATAGCTCTCTCAAAATTATCAAGAACACCTAAAGTCTTTTTTATAAAAGACTCTCCTTCATATCTATAAATTCTAGATATTTCTTCTTCGTATCTTCTTTTCATATTTTGCATTTCAGCACTAATTCTTAATAATTTATC
>JAZSOX010000098.1:0-7863 GCA_045537175.1 Bacilli bacterium | reverse complement strand
CTTGCAAGTATTGTTGCAACAATAATATTACCAATAAATATAAACTTAAATAATGAAAAAAATACTATATCAATTACAAAAGATATTCCTGCCACAAATATATATTTAATAAACATTTCATATTTCTTTACTAACTCTTTTAATTTTTCTATCATACTTCAACCTCGATAAAATAATTTTATCACGATATCAAAAAAAAGAATACAATATTATTTAATATTGTATTCTAATTTTTCTAAAGCATATATTGTGAATGGTGATAACTCGCTCTTCTTAAGCTCAGAAATTTCATACCATTCGCAGCCTTCTGAATCGTGTCCATCTGCATCAGTTTTAAGTTTATTACCAATAATCGATACTGTATAAATAACACCAACATGATGTAAATCTTCATAAACATTATCCGGCATTAACCATCTTATATTAGTAGCAGTAACATCTAATAAATTATAATCATTAACAATAACTTCAGCTTCTTCCATTAACTCTCTTTTTAATGTTTCAACTGGCATCTCCTTATGTTCCATACCACCACCAGGAAGATCAAGTTTTCCTTTATATCCACCACCAGCTTTTCTTACTAATGCGATTTTACCGTTTTGAATTATAACTCCATAAACTCCTATTCTTTTTTTCTTTATTTCCATAAATACTCCTTTCTAAAACACAAAAAGTTATTCTAGTTACCTAGAATAACTTTAAATCATTTAATTTACTTTTGTATATGTTCTACTACTTGATTGTAATGTTTTTTCTTTAGAATTATAATCTAATTCCATAGTGTCATCATATTTATAATAATATCCTGATTCATATGTAATTAATACTTTCTTATTATCATTATCATATTCCCACACACACTCTGTAACGGAACTTGATATAATGTCGTCTACATTACAAGTACCATCATCATTTAAAACCATTTCCTTAGTACCATAATTATCTCTGTATTCATAAGTACCAACTATTCTTCTTTCAGTACCAAATACAAATAAAATAAATCTTAAAATTCCTATAAAACAAATAATTCCTGCTAATGTAATTGCAAAATATTTTAAAAACTTTAATTTATCTTCTGTAATAATATTTTTATCTTCAAATTCATTTTTTATTTTCTTATCTTCTTTAACCACTAATTCATCTAATTTATCTTTAAATTCTTGGTTATTCCATGTGAAGAATATCATTGGTAATTTTCCATATTGGTGAATTATAATACTTCTAAAAATCCAAAATACATTATAAGTTGTAACTCCAGTTATTTTATTTAACGGAATTGTTGTTTCACTTCGTTTAAAAGGAACATACGCTTCTTTATAAACTTCTTTTTCAGTCAAACATAACATAGTTTTTACAGCACATCTATAAAACCAATTAAAGATTAAATATGCAATACCAGTACCAATTATTATAAGCACTTCATTACCTACTTTTGCCCAAAATCCATAATGTAAATTTGCAATATCACCAGCAAAATTATTTGCAGTTAATAATACAAATGATAGGATTAAGCATATTAAATAAATTTTGTCTAAAACAGACACGAATAACACTCTAGATGTAACTAAAGCATCTCTTTCCTTAACTATTTTTTCTTTTGTTTCTTCTTTTGCCATCTTATCCTCTTACTTCTAAGAAAGTAACATTACTTTCTAATTTCATTATACTTTTTAGGTAATTTTTGTCAATAATTATTTTTCACTTTGTATTTTTTCTCTATTTATCAAAAAATTTTTTAATTCTTTAGCTACCGTTTCTGGAATAATTTTAGAAAGTTCTTCAACACTAGCATCCTTTATATTATTAATATTTCCATATTTTTTAATTAATTCTTTTTTTCGAACGCTTCCAATACCTTCTACACTATCTAAAATACTACTAATACTACCTTTACTTCTTAATGTCTTGTGGTAATTAATTGTAAATCTATGTACTTCATCTTGAATGCGAGTCAAATAATGAAATACATTGCTATCTTTATCTATATTTATAACACTATAAGTATCACCATCAATAAGTTCGTTCGTTCTATGTTTATCATTTTTCTTTAAACCACATACTTTTATATTTAAATTTAAAGAATTTAAAGTATCTAAACAAGCATTAATTTGATTAATACCACCATCAACTATAATTAAATCAGGCATTTCTTCTTTTTCTACTAATGCTCTTTGATATCTTCTATAAATAACTTCTTTCATCGTGTTATAGTCATCATTTTTTTCTAAACTAATCTTATATTTTCGAAATTCTTTTTTTGCTGGCATTCCATTTATAAATACAACCATACCACTTACAGAATATGAACCAAATAAATTTGAATTATCAAAAGCATCTATTCTTCTTAAATTATCAATATTTAATAGTTTTGCTAATTCTAGATTAGCATTAGTACTTCTCATCTCATTTTTCTCGTAAGTTTTAATTTCATTTTCTAAATATATCTTAGCATTAACTTCAGCCATATCAAGAATCTTTTTCTTAATTCCTTTTTCAGGTATTACAAAATTTGTATTTATAAGTTCACTTAATATTTCTTTATTAAATATATTATTTACCAGTATTTCTTTAGGTACTTCATGTCTGGTATAAAAATTTAATACATAATCATTAAGTTCTTCATACGGATCTATTTTTATGGTAAGAATCTCATTATGGCTACCAATTAATTTATTATTTCTAACAAATAAAATATTTATTCCAATATGGCCTTTATCAATATAAAACCCTATTATATCCCTATTGATAAAATCATGTAGCTCAACCTTTTGTTTATCCAATACTATATTAATATAGTTTAATTCTTCAGATAACTCTTTAGCCATTTCATAATTAAGGGTTTCAGAATATTCATTTATCTTTTCCATTAATTTATCTTTCAAAATTTTATCATTACCTCTTAAAAACGATAAAATTTCTGACTCCATTATTTGTAATTTTTCTTTATCAATGTTTTTGGTACAATATCCAAGGCATTCTCCAATATGATAATAAAGACATACATTTTTAGGCATACCTTCACATTTTTTTAAAGGATATAATCTATTAATAAGCTTAACAATTCTTCTTGCGGCATATGCATTAGGATATGGTCCAAAAATAGTCTTATTATCTTTTCTTTTAATATTTAAATATCTTGATACCTTTACTTGAGGATAAGGTTTATTAATATATTCAATATAAGGATAACTCTTATCATCCTTTAACAAAATATTATATTTAGGATTATATTCTTTTATTAAATTAATTTCTGTTATAAAAGCCTCTGTTTCTGAATTAGTAACAATATAAGTAAAATCAACTACTTCACTTACCATTTTTCTTGTTTTACCTGTAACAGTTCCTTTAAAATAACTATTAACTCTTTTATATAAATCTTTTGCTTTACCTACATATATAATAACACCATCTTTGTTACGCATTTGATAACTCCCTGGAAGATGGGGAACTAATTTTAACTTCTCACTTAACATAAAAATCACTATAATTAGTATAACACATCTGAATAATGTTATGATACAATTTATGAAAGGAGTTTATTATGAAACTTATAAATACTTATACATTAGAAATTAAAAAATCAAAATTTATTGCCTATTATTATGAAGTGCATTCAAAAAATGAAATAGATGATATTCTTGAATATTTAAAAAAAGAACATAAAAAAGCTAGACACATACCTTATGCCTATAAAATTGACAACTTAGTAAAAAAAAGTGATGATAAAGAACCTAGTAATACCGCTGGTACTCCAATTTATAATATAATAATGCAAAATAATTTAAATAATACATTTATTGCAGTAGTTAGATATTTTGGTGGAACATTACTTGGCGCTGGACTTCTAACTAGAAGTTATTTAAACAGCGCAAAAGAAGTCATAAAAAAAGTGGATTAATTTCCACTTATTTTTTTGTATATATCTTTAATTTCTTCTGGTGTGCGATAACCAATTTCCTTTTGCATCATTAATCCATCTTTATAGAAACATAATGTTGGAACGCTCATTATTCCGTATTTCATAGCAAGTTCTGGAAATTTATCAGCATCTACTTTTATAACATCCATGTAATCTATTTCTTCTAATATACTAGCAAGCATTTGACATGGACCACACCATTCAGTATAAAAATCTACAAGTAATATTCCACTTTCTACTAAATTATCATAGTCTTGAATGTTTTCTAAATATTTAACCATTCTAAACCACCTTTAGCAAACATTACATTTTTTAATCCTATTTTACCAATTTCCATTAATTCGGTAGCTTTTTCTTTAGATACTAATCCATAATTAATTTCAATTTGTAAGATTTTTAGATTTAAATCTTCAGTAGTTTTAGTTTCATCTGTTGCATATACTTCAATCTCTTCATAAATTTCTTGAGCAGCTTTACTTGCTCCACCTAAATAATTTCCAATAACAGGAGTATTATTTAAAATAATATCAGCCATGTGACTATCTCTTATTATTCCTGAAGTGAAACTAAATTGGGCAAATACAAATACCACTAAGAATAAGAATATCCAAGATTCTAAAAAACCTACTATTGCTCCACCTATTTTTGAAGGTATAATCCAAATAACTGTAAATTTTAATAAAGTATCAATAAATCCAGTTAAAGCTATTATAATATTTAAAACGCAATATAATAATACAAATATAAATACAAATGACAATACATTATATATTAAAATATTTATTGCTGTTAAACCTTCTAATGCACCTCCAAAATTAAAGAATGGCAGTGTATCAATTAAGAATTCTGCTAAAGGAGCTCTTAAAGAATAACTTATAATTACAATAGCTACTAATCCAATAAAACTAACTAGTGATTTTATAAGACCTTTTTTTGTTCCTGCATATGTTCCTAAAATGATAAATGCTATTAAAATAATATCTAATACTATACTCATATACTCATCTCCTATAATAAAATTATATTATATTTATAATGAAAAATAAAGCGGAATATGTTAAAATTATTTCGAGGTGTAAAATGACAATTGTATTTAAAGTTTCTGATAATTTAAAAAATAAAATTATTGATTATTATAAAGATTTGAGAAAAGATAAAACTCCACCATATGCAGTATTTCAAGCACAAGAAGCTGATACTACTATCACTTTATACGAAAGTGGAAAAATAATGTTTCAAGGTACTAGTGCAGATATTGATGCTAATATATGGATTGATTTAGAAAAAAAATTAAATAATCGAATAATTAATATAGATGGTACTGAAACAAAAGCTAAAGAAAAAAACACAGATCATATAGATCTTTCTACAATTGGATCAGACGAAGTAGGAACAGGAGATTTCTTTGGGCCTATTATTGTAACAGCTACTTTTGTTTCAACTAAAGATTTTGAATTTTTGCAAAACTTAGGAGTTAGAGATTCAAAAAAAATAACTGATGAAAAAATTTTACAAATAGCACCAGAAATAATGAAAAAAATTCCTTATGTAACAACTATACTTGATAACAAAACTTACAATGAACGCCATAGCAATAATTGCAACATGAATAAATTGAAAGCTATCTTACACAATAAAGCATTATATGAATTAAAAAATAAAAATAACTTTAACTACGCTAAAATTGTTATTGATGAATTTTGCAGCAAAGAAAAATTCTATGAATATATCAAAGATGTACCTGAAAAAGTTATGCATATAACTTTTATGACAAAAGCTGAAGATAAAGTATTAAGTGTTGCTTGTGCATCAATTATAAGTAGATATATATTCTTAAGAAAAATGGACGAATTATCTGATTCAGTACACATTCCTCTTCCAAAAGGAGCTGGTATAAACGTTGATAAAGTTGCTAAAGAAATTAATGAGCAATACGGGCATGATAAATTATATGAAATAGCAAAAATGAATTTTAGCAACGCAAATAGATTATAAAAAGTAGTACGCATGAAAGCATACTACTTTTTTTACTCTTTTCATTTTACATAAAATTTCTTCAATATGTTAATATACAAAATAAAACATTAAATGATATCTACATTAATTCTTTTTTATATAATTTTTTGTAAACACTATTATTTTTAATTAAATTTTCATGTGTATCAAAACCTACAATTTTACCATCATCCACTACTAATATCTTATCACAATCAATAACAGTAGATAATCTATGAGCAATAATTAATATTGTATAATCTTTTCTAATTTTTTTAATTGACTCATGAATATGCTCTTGGGTTTCATTATCTAAAGAACTAGTAGCTTCGTCCAATAATATTATTTTACTATTTTTAATTAAAGCTCTTGCGATAGCTAATCTTTGTTTTAAACCACCAGATAATATAACGCCATTTTCTCCAACTAAAGTATCGTATTTTTTATCCAAACTATTTACATATTCATCTAACACACATAGTTTACATTTTTCTTCCATTTCTTTATCTGTAATATTCGGATTAACTATTTTCAAATTTTCTTTAATTGACATATTAAATATATATGGATTTTGAGTAATAGTTGAAATGTTTTCTCTTATAGTATTTTCACTTAAATTATTTATATCTATATCATCTATAAACAATTCTCCATTAGACACATTATATAACTTACTTATTACATTAAAAATAGTTGTTTTACCAGCACCACTTTTACCTACTATTCCAATAGTCTCGTTTTCTTTTATTTTAAAACTTGCACCTTTTAAAACTTCTTTATCATCATAACTAAAATAAGTATTCCTAAATTCTATTGTACCTTTCAAATTATCTATTTGAACATTACCAAATTTTTCTTTAGGATATTTACTACCATCTACTACTTCGTATAATCTTTCTAAAGATAAATTAAAATCTTTCATGTTACGATAAGCATCATTGATATCATCAATAAAGTACACTGCTCTTCCCTTGTACATATATATAACCAAGAAATTAGCACCACTTAATAAATTGTTTTTTATCATAAATATTCCAATAACTATAAGGAAAAAATCAATTAAATACCTGATAAAACTATCAAATATATAAAATTTATCATCTCTTTTTCGAGATTCAAAATTAAAGTCCACAATTTCTTTTTGTTCTTTAGTAGTTTTTTTAATTAAAAATTTCTTTAAGTTCAATACTTTAATATCTTTTATTCCTCTAATCAATTCTCCAAAATTACTAGTATATTTTTCATTGAATTCATTACTGGTTTTTCGTTCTTCTTCCCAATGCTTAGTTCTTCGCATACTCAAGAAAAATAATATAACAGAAGTTATTAATAAAAATATTCCAATAATATAATTAATAATAAAAATATATATGAATATACCAATAGAAGATAACAGACTTGTCAAATTATAACGAACTCTTGTAAATATTCCTGCTAAAGCTCTTGGTTCACCCTCAATTCTATTAGCAAAAAAACCTGTTCCTTCTTTATCAAAGTTTTTAATTTCTAAATTAAATAACTCTTTAGATACTTCTTCTTTTATTTTCAACTCAACATTATTTTGAATTTTAGCACTACTAATACCGCTTAAATAATTAACTATTCTACTTAATATATTAATTACTAATATTAAAAATGCATACTTTAACATATCATCTAAATTGGTATTTGTGATAGCAGTTAAACTTTTAGCAGATAACATTGGAGTAATTGTATTAAAACCAACGATTAACAATGACATAATAAGATATATAATTATCAATTTTTTTTCTGTTTTAAAATAATTAAATATCTTCTTATAGTATTTTCTCTTGTTCATATTATTACTACTCCAAAACTCATAATAAATTCTAACTTATTTAATTAATTATTACAAGAAAAAATAGAATAAGTTTTATATTCTATTTTTATTATTTAATACATTAAAATAATTATTACCTTTATTACTA
>JAZSOX010000055.1:0-2789 GCA_045537175.1 Bacilli bacterium | reverse complement strand
TTATTTCTTTTTTTAATACCTCATAATCAATGTTGTATTCATCACTTAGTTTTTTTAAGGTAATTTCCTTAGTTAAATTATCAGCGTCATCTAACATTTTTAGTACAGATTTAACATAATTAATTAGCTCTTCGGTATTATTTAAGTTTTTGTTTTCTTTTAAATAATTTAACTTGTAATCAAAATAATTTAAACTATGTTTTATTGTATCTTTGAAGGCTTCAACACCATATTTAACAATGTACTCGTCTGGATCTTTGGCACCATGTAATCTAACTACTTTAGTATCAATATTATTTTTTACGAGCTCATTACCGATATTAACTGTTGCCAGTTCTCCGGCATTATCATTATCTAGCATCAAGATTATTGGCACTCTAAGTTTCTTTAAAATACCGACTTGCTCTTTTGTCATCGCGGTACCCATTAATGCCAATACATTTCTAATACCACTAGAATACATTCTGATAGCATCCATATTTCCTTCAACCAAAATAGCGCATTTAGTTTCTCTTATATAATTTTTGGCATTATGATAATTAAATAAAATATTTCCTTTTTTATAAATGCTCGTCTCTTTTGTATTTATATATTTAGCACTATCTTCATTATTAAATATTCTTCCTGTATAACCGACTACACTACCTTCCAAATTACATATTGGAATCATTATTCTATTAACAAATTTGTCATAACCTCTTATACCATCTTTTGTAATAAGCCCTAATTCATCTAACTTATTTATATCATATCCTTTTTTTGTAAGTACATTATATAAATAAGTTGATTCATTTAAAGCAAGTCCTATTTTAAAATCTTTAATAATTTCATCGTTTATATTTCTTTGTTCTAGATATTCTTTAGCTTTTACTCCTTCTTTACTACTTAAATTGTTTTGTAATATTTTAGTAGTAAAATCCATAATTTCATATTCTAACTTAAATTTACTATCTTGCTTAGTGGTTGGGACAAAATCTAAAGGGATACCAACTTTATCAGCAACTTTTTTTACAGCTTCTATATAACTTATGTTTTCATATTCTTTTACAAAAGTAAAAACATTTCCACCTTTATTACATACAAAGCATTTAAATAGTTGTCTTTCCTTTGACACTGACATACTTGGCGAATGATCGTCATGAAAAGGACACACGCCAAAATAATTTTTGCCTTGCATCTTTAGTGGTATATAATCAGAAACTATGCTAACAATATCTGCAGAATTTCTTATATCATTAATTTTATCTTCACTAATTAATTGCATTTTTGTCCCCTCTATTATATATATTGTCAATTATGTGTGAATTTCCTTTTTTTTAGCGATTTTTTTCCAAAAAATTGCATTTTTTTACTTTTTTTACTCAATTTTGACTAAATTCAATTTTAATTCAAGGTCATTACTTAAAGTTTCAATTGACATTTTTTCTCTTGCCATTTTAACTAATTCTTCTAAAGATTCTTCTTTTGTTTCTAAATCATCTTGTAACATTTTTATTACATAAAATTTTATTTCATCTGGTAATTCAATAATTTTTCCAGTATATAATATATTGCCTAAAATTGCATTAGCATGATTTATATCGCTGATTATTGATTCTTCTAAAATTCTTTCTTCTCTTTTTTTATACTTTGAAGTCATAAAAGTATCACAATTTTGAGCTATAATCTTTATTGTTCTAAGTTGTTGTTCAACCTCTTTAGCTCGCTCTTCATCTTTTTTATTAAATAATTGATCTTTTAACTTCATTAATCTATGCATTGTATATAAATTAAGAGGCAACGCAATTAAAGGGTTAATAAACATAAGAATTAATACTAATATAGATAATATACCAGTCCTTTTTAATTTTTTTCGTAATTCTTGTGTTTCATTATGATTTATAAAAGTAATTGCGAATATTACACTTTCTAATTTCATAGTTAATAAATTTAATTTTTCTTCTAGCAAACATTTTTTATATGGCGAAATTTCACTTTGATCCATAATATCAAAGTATATTCTACTAATTTGTTGTTCAACTCCATCTATTTCCTTATATAATTCTTCTTTATTCATATACAACACCTTTTTTCTTTCTACATCTACTTTCGCCTTTTGTTATAACTCCAATTGGTGTAGCTTCTAATGCCATAACAAGGAGTTTATCTAAGTTCCAATCTTCACACTTTAAATCTTCTCTTAGCATTTTAATTAAGGCCCATCTTGTTTCATCAGACATTTCTGGTATTTCTTCGGTGATTAAATATTGACCAAGAGCTATATTCGCTGCATCTATATCTAGTCCACCACTATTTTTGATTCTTTCTTGTTCTAATCTTAATTCTCTTACTTGTACTTTTGTATCAATATGTTTTTTGCAGTCAGTTAAAGATTCAATTGAATTATTAATGTGCCATTTTACTTTTTTTAGATTAGCGCCTTCACACTCAAATTTAGCTTCTTCATACATTTCTTTAATTTTTTTACCAAGAAAAAATGTTACTCCTATTCCCAAAAATGAATTTAATAAAAAACAAATAATACTTAGTATGCAAAAGAATATTACCTTTAATAAAAAAATCTTATTTTTGCTTTTTCTTTTATTTTCATAACATTCTATTTCAAATAAAACACTTTTTAAATCTAATTCCGTAATTCTAATTTTTTCTTTAAAAATTTCTTCCTTAAACAAAGAAATATTTTCTTCACTGATAATCTCGTCAAAAACTTCAAAAAATCTATGTTCAACTTCAATATATAAGGCATAAATATCAGCTTTTGTCATAAAATCCCCTCTTTTGAGTGATTA
>JAZSOX010000023.1:0-13981 GCA_045537175.1 Bacilli bacterium | reverse complement strand
TTCTTTCCAAACAACAGAGTTTTACAACCCATAGGGCCTTCATCACTCACGCGGCATTGCTCGTTCAGGGTTTCCCCCATTGACGAATATTCCTAACTGCTGTCTCCCGTAGGAGTCTGGGCCGTGTCTCAGTCCCAGTGTGGCCGATTAACCTCTCAGTTCGGCTACGCATCGTCGCCTTGGTAGGCCATTACCCCACCAACTAGCTAATACGCCGCAGGCCCATCTCTAAGCGATGCTTTAAAGGCATCTTTACTCCGTAGAGCACATTCGGTATTAGCAATCGTTTCCAACTGTTATCCCCAACTTAGAGGTAGGTAACCCACGTGTTACTCACCCGTTTGCCACTGGATGGAAAATCCAAATCAAACAACTTCCGGCTTTTGTGCAAGCACTCAAGCTTTCGGTCATTATCAATGGGCCATCCCGTTCGACTTGCATGTCTTAGGCATGCCGCCAGCGTTCATCCTGAGCCAGGATCAAACTCTCAATAAAATGTTTTATATATTAAATATATAAGTTATTGTTAGTTTTTCCTAAGCTACTCAAAATTGACTTTTTACTTAGTTTTCAAAGATCATTTTTGCACTCTTTTTCGGTGTGCATTAGTAATATATCAAATTGATTTTACAAAGTCAACAACAAATTTGCATTTTTTTGATTTTTTTTATTTTTTGTCGTTTTTCTGTATTATGTTTTGACATATTTTGCACTCTTTTTCGCTGTGCACTAGTAATATACCAAATTGATTTTACAAAGTCAACAAAAAAATCACTTTTTTTGAATTTTTTTTGAAATTTGCTATTTTCTACATTTTTTAGGCATATTTTTATATATTACACTAAATTATATATGAAAAAAGCAATCAAATAATTCCTTCTTTTTATTTAATTTATAATCTTTTTGTATTCTTCTAAATATTCCATCAATTGTATTTTATCAAATGGTCCTTCATTTTTCATTTTCATATTTATTAATTTTTCTAGTTCTCTATTTATTATCAAATCTAAATCTTCAGAATAATTCATGATTTTTTTATGATATTTATATTCGTTTTTATCTAATATTCGGTAACCACCGTCTGGGAACACTCTTAAATCTAAGTCATAATCAATATATTTTATGGTATCTTCGTCAAAAATATAAGGTGATGCTATATTGCAATAATAAAACAATCCAAAATCTTTAAATTGAGCAATTATGTTAAACCAATTGTGTTTATAGAAAAAAATAATTGCCGGTTCCTTAGTTCTATGACTTCTGCCGTCATTTTCTATAACTTTGGTTTTATAATTTCCACATATTATATATTCTTCAGTTTCTTCAAGCACTACTGACTCTTCCCAAATTCTGTGAATTTTTCCATTGTGCTTATAACAATGAATTTTTAATTTTTCTCCTTTATTATGTTTCATTTTATAAATCATCTCTTAATTACATTATACAATAGTTCATTTTTCGAAACAATAAAAAACGAAGAATCAATTATCTTCGCTTTATTGTAATAACTCCATTGCTTTAACTATTTGAGTATCATAAGTTTCGGTATCATTATATACTACATTATAATCAGGAGTTAAGCCAATGCCATCTATACATATCCCTTCTGGTGTTAACCATTCTGCAGATGTAAATTTAAATGAGTCTACTACTTGTTGCACTTTCCCTTTTCCATAGCTTTTTGAGCCAACTAAAGATGCACCATAACTATCTTTTAAAGCTGCCGCTAAAATTTCTGAGGCAGAAGCACTATTATTATTCATGATTACTACTATAGGATAAGTTCTCTTTTCTTCTGTTTCATCTGAATATGTAAATTTACTATTACTTGTTTTTAAAGAATATATAGTTTTATTTTTTTCTAAAAATAAAGATGCCGTTTCTTCTGCTGCAGAAAGATAACCGCCAGCATTATCTCTCACATCTATTATTAATGAAGTTATGCCCTTTTTTTCTAATTCTTTTAAAGCGTTAGATACTTGAGTTCCTAAATTTTGAGAAAAACTTTTTATATATATATATCCTATCGTTGTACCTTCTAATTGCGTATATGTAATTGTTGGATTTATTAACTCTTCTTTTTCCAACGAATAAGTATAAATTTCATCGTTTCTTAAAACTTGAACATTAACTACTTTTGTAGAATTTCCTTTTATCAAAGATCCTATACTATCGCTATTCATATTTTGTACGTCAATACCGTTAATATTTAAAATAACATCTCCTGCTAAAATACCGGCTTTGTCCGCTGGAGAAAGAGGTGTTACACTGATTATATTATTGTTTTCAATTGAAATACCTATTCCATTATATGTTCCTGATAATTCATCTAATATTTTATTATATTCTGCATCATCTAAATAAGTTGTGTACTTATCCCCTAAATAATTAGACATTCCATCTTTGGCTGCATCTAACAAACTTTCTTTATCTATATCTTCATAATATTTAGTTATTAAAGTTTCGTATACTTCTATAAATTCTTGCAAATCTTTATCATTCGATAAATCGATTGTGCTTCCATTTAAACCAACAGAATTATTGTTTAACATAATAACACCTGTTGCTATGCTAGATACTAATGCTGTAATTATTATTATCACTATAATTCCTAATAAACCGAACCCTCTAGTTTTTTTCATGATACCACTCCTAGTATAATAATTTTATCACGCAAGCAAAAAAAAAGAAAGCTATTGTTAGCTTTACTTTAATATTTCCTTTATTGAATCTAAATCTTCAATATACTTTGTAATTTTTCCTTTTTCTATTTTTAATAGTGTTAAATCACCAAAATTAAATTCTTCAACAAATTGAGCTTTCGGGTTACTTTTCCCGTCATTATTTTTATTATAATAATCGTTATTTAATTTGTTTTTTAAATCACAGTAATAAATTTTAACATAATCCTTTTCTTTGCTGTCTTGCATATATTTAGTCAGAATAGTTGAATATAATACAGCTTTTTCATCATCTGAATTATAAACTATTACATAATATTTATCGTACGGGCGATTTAAAATAGTTCCAACAGCAACTTTATCATAATCTATAGTTCCTGCTACTACTTCATCCTTTGGTAATTCATCTTTTTTAAATATTTCAGTTAAACCATAAATAACACCAATTACAACAGCTATTACAACAACTATTATAATAAATGACTTTATTTCATTAGTATCTTCACTATTATCAATCTTTATATTCTTTACTTTTTTTTGATCCACCATAATTGGATTTTCTTTTAACTTGTTGCTCTTTTTCTTTTCCATATTTAACCTTCTTACTTTTTTATTATACATAAATATAGTTTCAAAAGCAACTTTTACCTAAAAAAACATATATTTTCATATATGTTTATTTCGTGTTGGATACTAAAGTAGAATTCCCTAATGAATTTGCTATTGATTGCATTTCTGATACAGTCAATTCAGTGCTTGCTAAATAATAAGATATATTATTTACATCCCAACTAAGGCTATTTGCACTTAATGCTCCGATTGATTCACTTAATAATAAAGGTTCACCATATACTGGCACAATCTCCATATTATGATTAGCTATTGTCGCTTCTTCTATTAATACAAAATTTTTTTCACCACTAAATGTTAAAATTATTCTATTACCGTTTGCTGTTTCTATTGTTTCTGAACTTGTTAAAAATGTATTACTCGGAATATATAACGGATAAATTATATTTTCAATATTTGTTGTTTCCTCTGTTTTGTTATCCGCACTATTATTTGTTATATTTTCGTTGTTAGTATTCTCACTTGTTTCATTTTCTATCTTTGGATTTTCGCAAGTAGAATCGCTATCATTTTTACATGAAGTTTCATTTTCTGGAGTTGTATTATTTTTTTCTTCTTCTGATTGTTCTTTAATATAATTTTCTAATTTAAAGTCACTTTCTTTCAATCCTGCTTTTAAATCCATATTATCAAAACTAACCTTAATTTTTACAATATCATTTTCAGTATATACTTCAACTTTTTCAATCATCTTTTTATTGTTTAAATAAATTTTTTGGTATTTTAAATCAGCATTATTTGGATAATTAACAGCGGATTTTATTATATATCCATTATCTTTTTTAGTAACTTCCGTACTTTTGTCATTTTCAATATCTTGAATAATGTTTCCTAACAAATATGCTTGACTAGAATTTTCTGGCCATTCACTCTGAAATTTAAAACTTTTATTTAATGCTGGAGTTATTACATATATGTCCTCGTTATTTTTTAAAATAATTTGTTCGTGATTATTGGTTTGATTTACTAAAATTACTTTATAATAATCATCTTTTAAATAATAGCTTTCTAAACTATAAGTAAACGTTTCTTCATCATTGTTTATTTCCATATTTCCTGTAATTTTATATGATTTAATATTTGTGATTTCCTTTTTTAAATCAGCTATTATATTTTCAGGATTTTCTTTTCCGCAGCCACATAACATTAATGTCATAAAAAATATTAATAAGCATTTTTTCAAATTACCACATTCCTTTTCTATTTAAAATATATTTTTATAATATTTAAATATTCATGTATATTTAAAATATTTTCTACCATACTACTAATAAAGGTGAGTGAGTTATGGAAACATTTCAAAAAACAACATTAATATTTACAATTATTGGTGCCATAAATTGGGGATTGATAGGTTTCTTTGATTTCAACTTAGTTGAATCATTATTCGGTATGGAATCTATGTTACCAAAAATTGTATATGCAATTGTTGGAATATGTGGTTTAATTAATGTCGGAATTTTATTTAACCACTTTGAAGTAAAAGAAAAATAGTCGATTACATCGACTATTTTTTCTTTGAAAATATTGAAATTACTTTTCCAACACTATATATAATATCATTACATTTTTTTACTCCCAAACTTTTACCTAAAGCCTTACCACCTACAGTTAAAGCTGATAAAGTTGAGGAAAATATAACGTTCCATAAGGATAAATCATTATTAATAAATAAATTAACTACTAAAATGGTTATTAAACTACCACTGACTATGCCACATACGTCTCCGACCACATCGTTACAAAAACTGGATACAGAACTAGCATTTTTAGCAAGTCGAATCGCTTGTTTAGCCCCTTTTAATTTTTGGCTAGCTTTTGAATGTAATACTTTTGTATCACAACTTAAAACTGCTGTACCAATAATATCAAAAATTATACCTATTAAAATAATTGATATTATACAAATAATTAGTATGATATTATTAAAATCACCTAAGAAGTTAGCAATTATACTAAATATCATAGCTAAAATAAAAGTTAAGAAAAAGACTTTCAAAGTCCAATTATTCTTCATATTTCTCCTAAAACAAAAAAAATTATGGTATATTATAAATCAATTTTATGGTTTAGGTCGAGTTGAATTTCTCTGCTTTCTACTATTGGTTACCCTTTAGCGATTTCTCTTTAAAGAAAGCAACTAATCGTTACCGTTTTAGTTACTCGATTGCCACTTAATCCATACTTTAATACTTATAATACATACACTCTAGAGATTTTCTCAAACACCAGTGATTGTTCTTATTCGCTTTTGCAATAATGTTTTCAATAAATAGATCGTTATATTCCACATTACCACTCACGACAAGAAGTAATTACTAAAGACGTAGAAGAAGGAATTTAAATTATATGCCGTTATAACGTTCCTTAATCTTAAAATCATATATTCACCCCAACCTGGGCGGAAAAAGCAAATATACAAAGTGTCAATTTCTATTGATAGATTTTTAGGCCTACCTTCAAACAATGTGTGTGACTAGAATAATGCACCACGTTTAAAATTATAGCAGATTCTTTATTTTTTGTCAAATTTGCGTAAAAAACTGCTACATCATTATAATTATATTGAAAAAAGAGGAATTTGTTTCCTCTTTTTTAGTCTTTTGTTATTTGTACTTTTATTGTACTTGAAACTACATAATTAATCAACGGATTATTATCATCAACTTTTACAGCAACCTCATGAGTTCCTTCACCTAGTCCAGCTAAATCAACATAAGCTTTAATATTGCTAGCTTCAATTTTATCGATGTTCGATTTAACACCTTTAACTTGAACTGCAACAGTCTTTGAAGAAATGATATTTGCACTGTAACCATCTGCTAAGTACTTATTCTCTATATTTGAAACTTCAATAGTCTTTTGTTCTTCATCTCCAAATGTAGCAGTTATTGTTACATTTTTGATGCTCATATATCTAACTCCTGAAGGTTTACTAATTGTAACTTTATAGTTTTTAACTGATTCAGATCCTAAACCATCTACATTAATAGTTACTGGTACAGAAGTTATATTTTTAATTTCGTTCTCTTCGCCATAAATATCTAATGAATAATTAGCACTATTATTAATAGTTATTGATGCTATAGCTTTACCATTTAGTAAATTACCGGTAGTTGATACTGATAATGGAACAGTTTCCTTATGACTTTCCAATACTAAAGTTCCTGTCAATGTATGTGGTACTATTTCAATATTTTCTATAATTTCACCTTTTTTGTCATATGCAACTAATGGTATATTAGTCATTTCATAAGTACCCTTTTCTGTATAATCTTCACTAGATACAGATACTAATGCTTTAATTGATGAAATTTTGTCTAATGTATCTTGACTACCTTTAACAATTACTTCACTACTATCTAATGTTACACTATCAACACTTAATTTTGGATCTAAATCATCAGTACTAACCAAATCGTAACTTACTGAATGAACTTCGCTAACTTTATCTTTTATTGTTACGGTTAAATATGAAGGGTCTAAAATATAATCTACAGAATCAATTGATTTAGAATATGTAAAATAAACTTTATATGTTCCAGCTTCTGTATATTTTGATAAATCTAATTCAACTCCAAATTCTCCTAATTGTTTTGCTAAATAAATATCGCTTTTTCTACCTGCAATTGTAATATCAATTGTTTCTGGAACATTTTCAACTACATATGCTTCTTCGTTATATATTAATGTAACTGGTACATTTTTAATTATTTCTGCCTCATTTTCCACTAAGCTTATTACTTTATTATCGATTAGTAAAAAACATATTACTGCAAATATTAAAGATATTACTATTAAAAAATGAGGTCTATTTAATAGTTTATTAAAATTTGCATTATTCCCACTTGTTGATTTTGATATATTATAAACTAATCTGCTTATCGGCATTATAACCCATTTGTCAATTAGTTTTAAAAAAGCATCTACTATAGTAAAGATTATTCGTCCTATTTTCTTAAAAAATTTACTCATTATCTTCACCACTTTCACTTTCTTCTGCTTCAAAGAACACTTCAGTCTTAGGACTAAGTTCATCTATTAATTTCATTCTAAATTCATCTAATGTTAAATTATATTCTAACTCATTATTACATGCAATTGATATACGACCATTTTCTTCTGATACTATTAAAGCAATTGCGTCACTTTCTTCAGCTATACCTAAAGCGGCTCTATGTCTTGTACCTAATCTTTTTGATACATTTGGATTCATACTTGTTTTGAATACCGCACCAGCACATGTAATTCTATCGCCTTGTATTATTACTCCGCCATCATGCATTGGAGAATTTGGGAAAAATATTGTTTCTAATAAATCGTCAGTTAAATCTGCGTATACTTTTGTTGAATTTTTAATATATTCTTGTAAAGAAATTTCTCTTTCAATTACTATTAATGCTCCAATGCGATTTTTTTTGAAATATTCTACTGATTTCATAATTTCAAATACAACTTTTTCTCTTTCGTCAACTGTTAATATTTTATGACGTCCTAAAAGTTGAGTTCTTCCAAGTGATTCTAAAACACTTCTAATTTCTGGTTGAAATATTACTATAATAGCAAGAGGCCCCCATGCTACTATATATTCTAGTAATACACCGACAGTATATAAATTTAAAATATCACTCAGAAATTTAACCATTAAGATAATTGCTACACCTTTAACAATTAAAACCATTTTTATATTATTTTTTACATTTTTTAAAATATAATAAATTGCTAACCACACTATACTGATATCTATTATTTTCGTAATAACAGACCAAATTGCAGCTAAATTCATAAATTCACTCCTCTTATCTTTGCTTTTTAATTATAACAAATTTTATATAAAATAAAAAGTCCTTATGGACTTAATTATTGTTTGTAGTATCTTGCGCTTTAGTATTATCATTTAAAATTGTTTCGTCTGTTAGTTCAACATTTTTTGTTTCTGGATTTATGTTTTTTGATTTATTTACGTGTTCATTAAGACTTTTTCCTTCTGGAACTACAATGTTTTCTAATGATATTTCTTCAATTTCATTTTCAGCTTTCTTTAATAAATCATTTTTGTTTCTCTTGCTATCGTAAATATAACCGATAAGCGCAAATAAAAGTATAATTGTAATTGTTAAAAACCAAGAGTAGTTGTTTCCAATAAAATCAATAATTTTTTCCATAATTCCTCCTATTATCAATTATATTTTTTTTGTTTATTTTTATGAAATTTATCTTTCTAATCTTTTTAAATCTTTCTCTTTTATGCTTTCTCTTTTATCGTAATTTTTTTTACCTTTACACACTCCAATACTTATTTTTGCCAGATTCTTTTTCAAATATAGTCTTATTGGTATTAAAGTATATCCATCTCTAGTACAAAAATCTGATAATTTAATGATTTCTTTCTTATGTAATAATAACTTTCTTTCTCTTCTTTCATCATGGTTAAAAATATTACCTTCTTCATATTTGGCTATATACATGTTAATTATAAAAGCTTCGTTATTTTTAATTCTTACATATGTATCTTTTAAATCAGCAGAGCCTTTTCTTAATGATTTTATCTCTGTACCTTTTAGTACAATACCAGCTTCTATTTCACTTTCTATAAAATAATCAAATTTTGCTTTCCTGTTTACTATTTCCATCTACGACCTCAAAATCTATTATGCGCATTTCTTTATTGGCGTTAATAACTTTAACTGTTACCTCATCTCCAATGCGATACATCTTCTTTTTATCACTATTTACTAAAGAAAGCAAGTCTGGAACATAATTATAATATCCTTTTAATGTACTAATATGAACTAAACCTTCAATTAAATTAGGTAATTCAACAAAAAAGCCAAAATTAGTAACGGTTGTTATTATACCTTTATATTCTTCACCAATATGTGATTCCATATATTCAGCCATCTTCATATCAGTTACTTCTCGTTCTGCATCTACCGCAGCTTGTTCTCTTTCACTTGAGTATTCAGAAACTTCAATTAAATATTTTTGATAAAAATCTATTGTTTCGTTATCTATTTGTTTATTAAATAAATATGTTCTTAATAATCCATGAACAGTAGTATCAGGAAATCTTCTAATTGGAGATGTAAAATGTGTATAATTTTTAAGTGCTAACCCAAAGTGGCCAATATTATTTGGACTATATATCGCCTTTTGCATACTTCTTAAAAGCATAGCTGATAATATTGGTGCTTCTTTTAAATTCTTTAAATCATTTAATATCTTTTGCATTCCTTTGCTAGAGGAATCTATTCCTTTAGTATTTACTTTTATATTTAAGAGTTTTAATAAATTTATAAAATCATTAATTTTTTCCGTTTTAGGTATTCCGTGAACACGATATATAAAAGGAAGTGACATATTAAATATGTGTGTTGCAACAGTTTCGTTAGCTGCAATCATAAAGTCTTCAATTAATTTTTCGCCTTCTAATTGTTCTCTTTTTATTACATCAATACATTTTCCAGATTCATCTTGAACAATTTTAGCTTCTGGTATATCAAATTCAATATATCCTTTTTGAATTTTTCTCTTTCTTAATACTTTAGCTAATTCGTGCATTAACAATAAACATTCTTTGTATTCTTCATATCCTTCTGGTACAATTCCATCAATTATAATTTTATTAACATTTTTATATGTCATTTGTTTTTTGCTTTTTATAACTGATGGAAAAATATCATAATCTTTTATTTCACCATTAGCATCAATCTTCATTACACAACTTATTGCAAGTCTTTCAACTTCTGGATTTAATGAACATATACCATTTGATAATTCATGCGGAAGCATAGGTAATACTCTGTCTGCTAAGTAACTAGAAGTTCCTCTTTTATATGCTTCATTATATAATGCTGTATTAGGTTTTACATAATATGTAACATCAGCTATATGAACTCCTAGTTCATATAGACCATCTTCTTTTTTTACACTAATAGCATCATCTATATCTTTTGTATCATCACCATCGATAGTAAAAATCATTTCTTTAGTTAAATCTACTCTACCTAATTTATCACTATCTAATACGTATTCTGGAATGCCTTTTAATTCTTCTTGTACTTCTTCACTGAATTCTAACTCTATACCATGTTTATAGGCAATGCTTAGAATATCAATATCTGGATCATTTTTATGACCGATAATTTTTAAAACTACGCCTAGAAATTTTTTATCTCCCAATTGTTTTACTAGTTCTACTAAAACTTTATGACCATCAACTAAATTAGCAAAATGATTTTCTAATTTTACTTGAATATCTAATTTTTTATCATCTAGTAAAAATGTTGGCTTATCATTAACATAAAGTATTTCCCCAATTACTCTATTTAATTTTCTTTCTAGAATTTTTATTACTTTACCTTCTACTTTTCCATTTCTTGTAAAAACATCTACTAATGCAATATCATCATTAATTGCACCATTTAAATTATCTCTATTAATAAAAATGTCTTCTTCGCCATTTTCTTGTATTAAGAATGCATATCCATTTTTAGCAACATCAATTTTACCTGTATGTAAAGATGCGCAATCTTTCATTAATAAATATTTGCTTTTTTTTGTTTCATGGACTATTCCTTCTGTTACTAAACTATTTAGTTCTTTTTGTAACATTTCCAAATCAGCACTACTAGTTAATTTTAAATAATCATTTATTTCTATTAAAGTTTTTGCTTTACTATCTTGTTCTAAAAACTGTATTATATTATCTTTCATAAACCTTTACCCCGTTATATTCACAATGCTTTTCACCAGTATCATCCCAAGTTATTGTAATTGTTTGATTTAAATCTATATCTTTACCAGTACACGCATCCGTCTCACTCTCAATCATACCTTCGCTAACTAGAATACTAAGCTTAATTGGTGCACATTCGGTTCTATTACACACTACTTTTTTATTAGACAATTGTGAGTATACGCATGCAGCATCTTCTACTTCTCTTACAAATTCATTACATTCATCCTGATTTGCTTCTTGTAATGTTCCAGTTAAACTTACGGTTATAACTGTTCCAAGTAATGCCATTATTGCTACTACTACAATTAACTCAATTAATGTAAATCCTTTTTTATTATTCATATCTATCACTATTTTAATTATAACACGATGTATAAAATAAAAAAACCTTAAATCTTTTATGATTTAAGGTTTAAACTATTGTAAAAATATTATAAAGGAAATTACAAAGAATAAAACTCCAAGAACATAAGTGGCTCTACTAATAAATAGTTCTACGCCTCTTTCTTTCATATTTTGAAATAATTCTTGATTTCCTCCAGTAATTATTCCGTTAGAATCAGTTGCTTTATTACCTTGTAATAATACAATTGCGATTAATAATACTGATACTACTAATAAAACATTTTCTAACATACTATTCTCCCTTTCCTTTTAAAGCAGCTTCTAATTCTTCTTTAGTCATTTTAGTATAACCTTTAATTTTTAATTCTTTTGCTTTAGCCTTTAATTCTTCAAGTGTAGAATCAACCTTTA
Organism: Bacilli bacterium; assembly: GCA_045537175.1. Classification (GTDB taxonomy): domain Bacteria; phylum Bacillota_I; class Bacilli_A; order RF39; family UBA660; genus SIG200. The sequence goes on along the minus strand of JAZSOX010000023.1, from coordinate 2,173 downwards.
TTTCCTCAGTGTCTTCTTTAAAATCAATATTTCCATTTTCAACTATATATTCGATTTGTTCTTTTGTTAATGTTTCATATTTCATTAAAGCATCACTTAATAACATTATTAAATCTTTATTTTTAGCAACAATGTCTTTTGCTTTTTCATAACATTCTTCAATAATTTTTCTTGTTTCTCTATCAATTTCTAATGCAACTTGGTCACTAAAATTTTTGCTTTTACCATAATCTCTGCCTAAGAATACACTGCCACTTTGTTGTTCATATTGCATTGGTCCTAAATCACTCATGCCATATTCAGTTACCATACTACGGGCAATGTTTGTTGCTTTTTTAAAGTCGTCACTAGCTCCAGTAGAAATTTCTCCCAAGAACATTTCTTCACTAACACGTCCAGCTAATAACCCAGTAATTTCAGCTAGTAATTCTTTCTTAGTTAATACAACCATTTTTTCTTCTTTTGGAAGCATCATTGTATAACCACCAGCCATACCTCTAGGTATAATTGTTATCTTATGAACTTCATTTGCATCTTCTAATTTAATACCAATTACAGCATGACCTGCTTCATGTAATGATACTAATTTCTTTTCTTTGTCAGTTATTTTTCTAGATGTTTTAGCTGGTCCCATTAGAACTCTATCAGTTGCTTCATCTATTTCATCCATTGATACTGCAGGTTTATTTCTTCTTACTGCTAATAGCGCAGCTTCATTAAGCAAGTTTTCTAAATCAGCACCACTAAATCCTGGTGTTCTTAAACTTAAATTTCCTAAGTTAACTGATTTATCTAAAATTTTATTTTTTGCATGAACTTTTAATATTTCTTCTCTTGCTTTTGCATCAGGAAGGTTAATTGTTACTTGTCTGTCAAATCTTCCTGGACGAAGTAATGCTGGGTCTAATACATCAGGTCTATTTGTGGCAGCAATGATAATAATACCTTCATTTTCGCCAAATCCATCCATTTCTGTAAGTAATTGATTTAGAGTTTGTTCTCTTTCGTCATGTCCACCGCCAAGTCCAGTTCCTCTTTGACGTCCAACTGCATCTATTTCATCAATAAAAATTAGACAAGGAGCACTTCTTTTTGCTTCTTTGAACATATCTCTAACACGAGATGCTCCAACTCCTACAAATAATTCAACAAAGTCAGAACCACTAATATAGAAGAATGGTACGTTTGCTTCTCCAGCAACTGCTTTTGCAAGTAATGTTTTACCTGTTCCAGGAGGCCCTACTAATAATACACCTTTAGGTATTCTTGCACCTAATTTTTGGAATTTTTTAGGATTTTTTAAGAAATCGATTAATTCTTCTACTTCTTGTTTTTCTTCAGTAAGTCCTGCCACATCTTTAAAATTCTTTTTATCTTGGTCATCACTTAATCTTGCTCTGCTTCTTCCAAAATCTACTGAATTTTTATTTGACATAGCTAACTTTTTAAATAGCGAATACGCTAAAAGTGCAATTAATACTAGTGGTAGTACATTTACAACTATGTATAAAAATACACTACTTCCTGGATCGCTTTCAGTATTATATTTTGCAATATTATTTTCTTCAACATATTCTGTAATTGCTGAAACTTCTTCAGCTATAATTTTTGCTTGAAAACTTTCATTATCTTTATAGCTATCTAATTTTCCTTCTACGTAATATACTGATTCATTACTATTTGGAGTTACAACAATTTCTGTAACATTATTTTCCCTTAATTCTTTTAATAATTCACCAGTACTTAGTTTATTTACTACATCTCCTTGAAAATGTAATATTAATAATACAAACACTACAACTGCACACAAAATAATGTAAGGCATAGTATTTTTTACTCTATTATTTTGATTGTTCATTATTTTCCTCCGTATACTTAAGTATTATATCATACTTTTCATAAATTTCTTTATCAAATGTTGATTTTTTTATACCTGGTATCCAAATTATTGTATTTTTACTATCTGTAATTATTGGATATTCTTCTCTAATTTTAGTATCTATCTTTGAATTAATAAAAATATCTTTCACTTTTTTAGTTCCAAGCATATTTTTAATTTTAATTTTATCACCATCTTTTTTAGTGCGAACCATTAATGGTAATGTCAATTCTTCACTATTAAGTCTTATAATAAAATTACTCTTCTCATTAGAATCTTTTATAAATTCTAAAT
>JAZSOX010000074.1:0-11402 GCA_045537175.1 Bacilli bacterium | reverse complement strand
TATAATTTCATTAGTAGCTATAGTAGTAATCATTATTAATATAAATATAATATTACAATTATTAATTGGCTTTGTATTATTACTTGCGTTGATTTATTCAATATATGAATTATTAGGTAGACATTTAATAAAGAAGGGATTTGGTAAATAATGAATACAAAAGAAATAGAAGCAAAGTGGATAAAATATTGGGATGAACATAAAACTTTTAAGACAGATATTAGAGATTTTTCTAAACCTAAGTTTTATGCTTTAGATATGTTTCCTTATCCATCAGGTGTAGGGCTTCATGCAGGTCATCCAGAAGGTTATACTGCAACAGATATAGTTTGCCGTATGAAAAAGATGCAAGGATTTAATGTTCTTCACCCAATGGGATTTGACTCATTTGGTCTTCCTGCAGAACAATATGCAATTAAAACTGGTAATCATCCAGGAATTTTTACAGAACAAAATATTAAAACTTTTACACAACAATTAAAAATGTTAGGTTTTTCATATGATTGGGATAGAGTAATAAGTACAAGTGATCCAAGTTATTATAAATGGACACAATGGATATTTAAAAAATTATATGAAGATGGTTTGGCTCGTGAAGTAGAAATGCCTGTAAATTGGTGTGAAGAATTAGGAACTGTTTTGGCTAATGATGAAGTAATTGATGGTAAAAGTGAACGAGGAGGATATCCAGTAGTTCGTAAGAATATGCGCCAATGGGTAATCGATATTCCTAAATATGCTGATAGATTACTAGAAGGATTAGATGAGATTGATTGGCCTACATCAACTAAAGAAATTCAAAGAAATTGGATTGGCAAATCTAAAGGTGTTGAAGTTCAAATTGATATAGTTGGTGGTGGCAAATTTTCAATTTTTACTACATGTATTGAAACAATTTATGGAATAACTTTCTTTGTAATTGCTCCTGATGGGAAATTAATTGAGGAATTAATGCCTAGAGTAGAAAATAAAGAAGAAGTTCAATCATATATAAGAGAAACTGCTAAGAAATCTAATATGGATAGAACTGAATTAAATAAAGGGAAATCTGGTTGTTTAGTTAAAGGAATAGAAGCTATTAATCCCGTTAATGGTAAAAAAGTACCTATTTTTTTAGGAGATTTCGTTTTAGGAGATTATGGTACTGGTGCTGTTATGGCAGTTCCAAGTCATGATCAAAGAGATTTTGAGTATGCACAAGAACATAATATTGAAATGGTTCAAGTAATTGATGGTAGAGATGTTACTGAATGTGCTTTTGAAAAACAAGATTATTTAGGAAAAGGTTGTAAGTTAATTAATTCAGAAGAATTTACTGGTTTAACTGTAGAAGAAGCAAAAGTTAAAATTACTGAAAAATTAGTAAATGAAGGAATTGCTAAAGAAGTTAATAATTATAAAATGAGAGAATGGATTTTTGCTCGTCAAAGATATTGGGGTGAGCCAATACCTGTAGTTCATAAGGAAGATGGTACTACTTGTGTATTAGATGATAGCGATTTGCCATTAGTTTTACCAGAACTTGAAAATTATGCTCCACAAGGTGGTTTAAGTCCACTTGAAAGTGCACATGAATGGAAAAATATTACTTATAAAGGTGAAAAAGTAAAAAGAGAAACATCTACAATGCCAGGAAGTGCTGGTTCTAGTTGGTATTTTTTAAGATATATTGATCCTGAAAATAATGAAGAATTAGCTAATAAAGAATTACTAGAACATTGGATGCCAGTAGATTTATATGTTGGTGGACCTGAACATGCAGTTGGACACTTATTATATTCAAGGATGTGGAATAATTACTTATATGACAAAGGAATAGTACCTGTTAAAGAACCATTTAAAAAATTAGTTCATCAAGGTATGATTTTAGGTTCTAATGGAATTAAGATGGGAAAAAGATATCCAGAATATTCAGTAAATCCAAATGATATAGTAGATAAATATGGAGCTGATACATTAAGATTCTATGAAATGTTTATGGGACCACTTGAAGCTGATAAACCATGGAATAATCAAGGTGTTGAAGGAAGTCGTAAGTTCTTAGATCGTGTATGGCGTTTATATACTGAAGATAATAAAATTAAAGATGAAGAAAATAAAAATTTAGAGTTAATATATCATCAAACAGTTAAGAAGGTTACTAATGATTACGAATCTCTTAACTTTAATACAGCAATTAGTCAAATGATGATTTTTATTAATGCAGTTTATAAAGAAGAAGTATTCCCAGTTGAATACGCAGAAGGTTTTATTAAGTTACTTAATCCAATCGCACCATTTATAACTGAAGAAATTTGGGAAAAATTGGGTCATAATGAAACTATTGCTAATGAGTCATGGCCAACATATGATGAAGAAAAAACTGTTGATGATTCTTTAGAAATAGGTGTTCAAGTTAATGGTAAATTAAGAGCATCAATAAAAATTGTTAAAGATGAAGATAAAGATTCTGTTATTGAAAAAGCTTTAAATGAAGAAAATGTTAAAAAACATCTTGAAGGAAAAGAAGTTATAAAAACTATTGTGGTTCCAAATAAGATAGTAAATATTGTTGTTAAATAGTATAGAAAGTACTTAAAATTAAGTACTTTTTTTATTTTGTAAATATTGATATACTTAAGATAGAAAGAAGTGTATGGTTGTGGAAGAAAAAAAGAAAAATAGTAAAGGAATTTTAAATTTTATAATTAAATTGATTTCTGTGTGTGGAGTAGTTTTATTACTTGCTTATATTATCATTTTTGGAATGCTTGATAGTTTTTTAAATGATTATAATTGGGAACAAAGAGATATTAATGATAAAGAAAATTATTATATTAATGATAAGCATAGAATAGGTGGAATGGTTGCATATGGTGAAGATGGATTATCTGTTACTCCGATTGATGCTTATATTCAAAATGGAATGATATATGTAAAAGCTAAACTTGTTAATAATACTGGTAAAAATTTGGCAGTTAGAGATTTTGGGGTAGTTACTGCCAATGCTACAACAGTGCCATTTGCTACAGATTTTGATAACGCAAAAACTTTGAATAATAATAGTTCTATGGAAATAACTTTTAATTTTGGTGCTTATGATGTAATGATGAATGATACAGATTATCCAAATACAATTAGTTTTGAATTAGGTACTGATAGCAATAACAATTATTATGAATTTGATTTAGTGTTTAATATTGGATGGAGATATAATAATTATTATAATTAGAGGATGAAATGAATAACGAGGTTATGAACTCTAAGAAAACAGGGGAATATATTTGTAATTTAAGAAAATCTAATGGAATGACTCAATTGGAACTAGCGGAAAAGATTCCTATAAGTAGACAAGCAGAAGAATTTAGAAATAATAAGCTTATTTATTTAAAAGGTAATCATATTTAAATTTGCTAATTATGATAGCATATGATAAAATGTATACAGATGGAGGAAACTTCATAAAATAAAAAAGGAACACTTTAGTATTGATACGCTAAGTGCTTACCTATGTTGGTGCACTATCCTAAAAAGGATGGTGCTTTTTCTATAATCTCAATTAAAAGAAATAATAGAGAGTATATTATTCCTAAAAGTAATAAGACTAAAAAATCTTTCTTACTCATGAAGCCACCTCCAATCTAATTAATATAGAAATTCAGTGGTAAGCACCTAGCTACTAAAATATTCCTACAAGCATTATAGCAAACATTTGTTTTGTACACAATATAAATTTAGTTTATTCGTATTTAAAACTTGTTAATAAAATAGAATTCACTTATAATATAACGTGAAAGGTGATTCTTATGGAAAATACAACATTACTTCCTGCTGATAGATATGTAGTTATTAACAAAAGTATATTATCTGATACTGATAGATCTATTATAATTAATTTGTATGAACCATTAATTGGGTCTTTAGCAGTATCGTTGTATTTTACTTTATGGAATGACTTAAGCGTTACAAATATAATGAGTACAGATTTAATTCATCATCATTTAATGGTTGTACTTAAAAGTGGTATTAGTAGTATTAAAATTGCTCGTGAATCATTAGAGGCTTTTGGTCTTTTAAAGTCATATGTAAAAAATGGTAGTATAAATGATTATATATATGAATTGTACTCACCACTTACTCCACAAGAATTTTTTAATCATCCGATACTTAATATAGTTTTATATAATAATGTTGGTGAAAGAGAATATGAAAATTTAAAAATATTATATAAAATGCCTAAAATAGATTTAAGAGAATATACTGATATAACTAAAAAATTAGATGATGTTTATGATACTTCGAAATTTAATTTATCTAGTGATTTAAGAGATAAAAATAGTAATAGTATTATGGTTGATTCAAGAATTAATTTTGATGAAATAATAGCTAGTATTCCCAAAAATATTATTAATGAAAAAGCGTTTACTAAAAAGACTAAAGAGCTTATTAATAATTTAGCGTTTATTTATAATATTGATACACTTAAGATGACTGAACTTATTCGAAGCGTTTTAAATGAATTTGGTAATATTGATAAAAATGGTTTAAGAATTGTTGCTAGAAAAGATTACCAATTTAAAAATGGGACATTACCAACACTTATTTATAGAACTCAACCAGATTATCTGAAAAATCCTTTAGGGGATAATTCAAAAAAAGGAAGAATTATTAATGTGTTTGAAAATACAACTCCATATGATTTCTTAAGGCACAAAAATCATGGTGCTAAGCCGACTGCGAGAGATTTAAAATTGCTTGAAAAATTGGTTGTGGATTTAGAACTACCACCTGCTGTTGTAAATGTTTTAATTGATTATGTACTTAGAAAAAATAATAATAGATTAACAGGAGCTTATGTTGAAACTATCGCTGCACAATGGAAAAGAGCAGGATTAAAAACTGCAAGTGAAGCTATGGATTTTGCGGAAAAAGAACACAAAAAGATGCAAAAGAAAGAAGTTACTATTAAGAAAAAAGAAGTTGTTGAAACCCCAATTTGGTTTGATAAAAAAATTAATGATGATGATTTAACAGAAGCTGAAGAAAATGAATTAAAAGATTTATTGAAGGAGTTTAATTAAAATGGAATTAAAAATTGATAGTAAAAATTTTAAACAGAAACAAGATTCTTTGTATAATGAAGCCTTAAATAATGATGATTATAAAGCTTTAGTAAAAAAGTTAAAACTTAGTGAAGATGAAGCAAAAAAGAATACTATTAAATTGTTTGATTCATTAGAAGAACTTTCTCATTGTAAAAATTGTAATAATTTATATGAGTGTCAAAATAAAGTTAAAGGCTATGTTTATTTTCCAGAAATGAAAGAAAGTAATTTGTGTTTTTCTTATATTCCTTGTAAATATAAAAAGAAAGCAATGAAATTAGCAGAATCAAAAAAAACAAATCAAAGTGTTTTAGAAGGTGCTAAATTAAAAGATATAAAAATAACTAAAAATAGAACTGAAATTATAAAATGGATAAAAGAATACTTCGATAAATTTGATCCATATACTACTAATAAAGGATTGTATTTACATGGTAATTTTGGAACTGGTAAAACATATTTATTGGCTGCATTATTAAATGAACTCAAAAACAAGTATAGTGTTAAAACAGAAATGGTATATGTTCCAGAATTACTTAGAAAATTAAAAGAAAATTTGAGTTTTGTAGGAGATAAATTATATTATTTAGAAAATGTAGATATTCTTTTACTTGATGATATTGGGGCAGAAAAAGTTACAGAATGGGGTAGAGATGAAATTTTAGGAACTATTTTACAAACAAGAATGAATAATGGAATGCCAACATTTTTTACTTCTAATTTAACTATTTCTGAACTTGAAAAACATTTGAGTATAACTAAAGATAACGAAGATTTAGTAAAAGCAAAAAGATTAATTGAAAGAATTAAATTCTTAACTGATGATATAGAATTACTTGGAAATAACTATCGCGAATAGTTATTTTTGTTTTATGAACATTCGTTCGTTTTCTTGTTGACAATAAGAAAATAATAATGTAAAATGAAATTATCAGAGAGTGAAGGAGAAAAAATGAAATCAAAAGATGTTAAAAATACAGATAAAGCATTAGAACAAGTTTTAAAAGATATTGAAAAACAATTTGGTGCTGGTGCTATTATGAAATTAGGGGCTGACGAACATATAAAAATAGATGTAACAAGCACAGGTTCTATCTCTCTAGATGTTGCATTAGGTGTTGGGGGATTTCCTAAAGGAAGAATTATTGAAATTTATGGGCCAGAATCTTCTGGTAAAACAACAATTGCATTACAAGCTATAGCTGCTGCTCAAAAAGCTGGAGGTAGAGCTGCATTCATCGATGCAGAACATGCACTTGATCCTGTTTATGCTAGAAGTTTAGGTGTTGATATTAATGAACTCTTATTAAGCCAACCTGATACTGGTGAACAAGCATTAGAAATTTGTGATGCTTTAGTAAAAAGTGAAGCAATTGATTTAATTGTAATAGATTCAGTAGCAGCTTTAGTGCCTCAAGCAGAAATTGATGGGGAAATGGGAGATAGTCATGTTGGTCTTCAAGCAAGACTTATGTCTCAAGCTTTAAGAAAAATTTCCGGTACTCTTAATAAAACTAATACTACAGCAATTTTTATTAATCAATTAAGAGAAAAAGTTGGAGTATTATTTGGTAATCCTGAAACTACTCCAGGTGGTAGAGCGCTTAAATTCTATTCGAGCGTTAGACTTGATATTCGTCGTGGTGAACAAATTAAACAAGGAGATCAAGTTTTAGGAAATAGAACTAATATTAAAGTAGTAAAAAATAAAGTGGCACCTCCATTTAAAACAGCTTGTGTTGATATAATGTATGGAGAAGGAATTTCACATGAAGGCGAATTAGTGGATATTGGAAGTGAAATTGGTGTTATAGATAAAAGTGGTGCATGGTATGCATATAAAGGCGAAAAAATTGGTCAAGGTAAAGAAAATGTTAAAGCAATGCTTAGAGGAAATCCTGAAATGGCTGAGGAAATTGAAGAAAAGATTTATCAACATTATGGATTTGATAAACCAAAAAATGAATCAAAAGAAGACATATAGTCTTCTTTTTTTGATAAAATATTTTTTCTTGCTAAATGGCCTAATTGCGATTATAATAAAAATATAGATAATTATATTTAATATATTTTCTGTAAAAATAGAAATGGAGTGGAAAGATGGATAATATAGCCAGTATCATCTTACTTCTATTTCTTGGAATAATTATTGGGGCAGTTGCAATGATAATATTTAATTATTTTAAGGTTGCAAATGCTCAAAATAAAGCTAATAAATTATTAGAAGATGCTAAAAAAGAAGCAGAAAAACATAAAAGAGATACGCTTTTAGAACTTAAAGAAGAATCTTATAAACTAAAGCAACAAACAAGTGCTGAAATAAAAGAAAAAAAACAAGAGATAAAAGATAGTGAAGATAGACTTATTAGTCGTGAAAATAACTTAGATAAAAGAGAAGAAATGTTACAAAAACGTGATATGGCTTTAGAAGATAAAGAAAATAATTTGTTAGTTAAACAACAAAATTTACAAGAAAAAGAAGAAAAGATGGATAAGCTTCTAAAAAAAGAAGTTGAGGAACTTGAAAAAATCTCAGGATTAAGCAAAGAAAAAGCCCATGATTTAATTATGGCTAAAGTTGAATCTGATATGTCTTTAGAAATTGCTGAATACATTAGAGATGAAGAAGCAAAAGCTAAATTAATAGCAAATGATAAAGCTAAACAACTAATAGTTAGTAGTATGGAAAGATATGCTGATGATGTAGTTGGTACTCAAACAGTATCTACTATTGATTTGCCAAATGACGAAATGAAAGGTAGATTAATTGGTAGAGAAGGAAGAAATATTAGAACTTTTGAATCAGTTACAGGAGTAGATTTAATAATTGATGATACACCTGAAACTATAGTTATTTCTTCATTCGATCCTTTAAGAAGAGAAATTGCAAAAATAACAATTGAAACTCTAATTAAAGATGGAAGAATACATCCAAGTAGAATTGAAGAAGTATATGATAAAACTTGCAAAGATGTATTTAATAAAATAACTGAAATTGGTAACGCAGCTATTACAGATTTGGGAATATCTAAAATGGATCCTGAACTTATCAATTTAGTTGGTAAATTAAATTTTAGAACAAGTTATGGTCAAAATGCTTTAAAACATTCAATTGAAGTTGCTAACCTTTGCGGACTTATGGCTTCTGAATTAGGTGAAAATGTAACACTTGCAAAAAGAGCAGGACTTCTACATGATATAGGTAAGTCAATAGACTTTGAAATTGAAGGAAGTCATGTGGAAGTTGGAGAACAAATTGCTAAAAAATATCATGAAAATGAAACTGTTATAGATGCAATTGCATCACATCATGGTGATAAATCTCCAAAAACAATAATTGCTGTTTTGGTAAGTGTAGCAGATACTTTATCAGCAGCACGTCCTGGAGCTAGAAATGATTCGTTAGAAAATTACATTAAACGTTTAGAACAACTTGAAGAAATAGGAAATTCTTTTGAAGGTGTTGAAAAAGCATATGCAATGCAAGCTGGTAGAGAAATAAGAGTAATGGTTAAACCTGGTGAGATTGATGATGCAAATAGTTATAAAATAGCTAGAGAAATGAAAGAAAAAATTGAATCTGAAATGCAATATCCTGGTACAATTAAGATTACTGTTATAAGAGAAACTAGAGCTCAAGAAGAAGCTAAATAATTAGCTTCTTTTTATATTGACTTTTATTATGGCAGTGATATAATTTATCTTACGAAAAGAGGAATAAATTTAAAATGAATTTAAAAAATAGGTTATTATTAATCTTATTAGCAGATGTAATAGCCATAACTGCAACAGCGTGCAGTACACCAAATAAAAGAGCTGAAAGTCATATGACTGGTACTGTTCTTGAAGAAAGTATAAATGATGATGACAGCCTCCGTGGTGGGAGTAAAGATATAATAGATGAAATTATAAAACCAACAATTCCTATCACTGGTAATGATAATTCTTATGAAAATGTTGTTCAAACTAAACCGGAAGAATTAACTCCAGAAGAAATTTTGGAAATGACATTAAATGAAAGATTATATGATGAATATATAGATTATAAGTTGGTAATAGAAACATATTTAAATATGGATTATGAATTAAGAAATGCTATGAAAGATGATTATTTACGAGCAGTTTATATGCTTATGCTAAATTCTGGTATATCTATTAAAACTTATCTTAAAGAATTACATACAATGATGATTATGCAACAAATACCAACGTGTGTACCTGAAGATATATGGTATGCATCATTTGGCAATTTAATTACTTTAAGTAATGGATATCCATCTTTATTTGAAATGTTTATTGATTTTGCGGCTTTTGTTCATGAAATAACATGTGAAGAGGATCATAAGCTTAATGATTATTATGCATATACATGTAAAAAGTTAGAAGAAGAATTAAAGTTAGAATTGATTAAGCAATAAAAAAAGCACATAATTGTGCTTTTTTTAATCTTCTTTTCTATTAACTTCCATTATTACTGGTAGAATAATTGGTCTTCTTCCAATTAATTCATTAATAAAAAAAAATAATTCTAATATAACTTGATTTTTTAAATCAGTATAATTGTAAATTGAATTTTTTAAGAAATTATTAACAATTTCACTAATTTTATTTTCTATTTTATTCATCAATTCTTGATTTTCATTTACTAGAACAAATCCTCTGGCTGTAACATTTGGTTTGATTAATAATTTTCTAGTTAATGTATTAATATTTAATATAGTTATAAGTATTCCATCTTGACTCATTAGTTTACGATCTTTAATAACAACACTTCCAACATCACCAACACGTGATCCATCAACGTAAACATCTCCAGCTTGGATTGTTCCATTTCTATAAACTTTACCATCTTTAAGTTCAACAACATCACCGTTACCACAAATAAATGTGTTTTCTTCTGGAACGTCACACAAAGTAGCAATATTTGCATGTTGCTTTAGCATTCTAAACTCACCATGCATTGGCATAAAATATTTTGGCTTTATAATTCTAAGCATCCATTTTAACTCTTCTAATTTAGCATGCCCTGATGTATGAATATCACTAAATTCGGTATTAGTAAATACTCTTACGCCTTTTAAATAAAGCTTATTAATAATTCTATTAATACTTTCAGAATTTCCTGGAATTGGACTTGATGAAAATATAACTAAATCATCAGGAAGCAAAGATATTTGTTTGTGAGTGCCATTAGCAATACGAGAAAGTGCTGCAAGTGGTTCACCTTGAGAACCAGTACACAAAATACAAATTTCTGTGCGTTTTAAATTTTTAGCTTGATTACTATCAATAAATATTGATTTATCTGTAATAAGTCCATTATTAAGAGCAAGCTCAATTGAGGCTTCCATACTTCTTCCAAATACGATAATTTTACGATTATATTTTTTACATGTTTCAACAATATGTTTAACACGGAATATATTAGATGCAAATGTTGCAATAATAACGCGACCAACATGACGTCCAATGATATCATTTAAAGTATCATCTACTACAGATTCACTATTAGAAAATCCTGAAGATAGAGCATTAGTTGAATCGCTTAATAGAAGGGTAACACCTTTATCTCCAAGTCTTGCCATTTTGTGAATATCAGCCATTGGTCCAATTGGGGTTAAGTCAAATTTAAAGTCTCCTGTTTCAAAAATAATACCATTTGGAGTATGAATAACTAATGCAAAACTATCTGGAATAGAGTGAGTAGTGTTAACAAATTCAACTTTCATGTGTTTAAAATCAACAACCAAATCTTTGTCTATTACTTCAATGTTTTTATAGTTTATACATCTTTCTTCTAATTTTTTGTTTATTAAATCTTTAGCAATCTTTGGTGCATATATTACTGGAATATTTACTTGTTGTAAAAGAAAAGGTATTCCTCCAATATGATCTTCATGTCCATGAGTTATAAATAACGCTTTAATTTTACTTTCATTTTGTTTTAAATATGTTACATCTTGAATAACATAGTCAACACCTAAAAGTCCAATTTCTGGAAACATAACTCCAGCATCAATAATAATAATTTCATCGTCGTGAGTAATAACATACATGTTTTTACCAACTTCACCAAGACCACCTAAAGCAACTATACTTGTTGCACAGTTTTCTTTCATAATTTCCCTCTTTCTTATAAATTAAAAGTTTTAAACTGATATTAATTATACCTTAAAATGGTATTATTGTCTACAAATTTAGTGTAAAAGTGTTTTAAAAAACTATTAAGTTTGGTATTATTAAAGGGGTGAATATAATGGGATTTTTCGATAAATTAAAAAATATAATATCTAAAAAAGAAGAAGTTAAAGATAAAAT
>JAZSOX010000016.1:0-5260 GCA_045537175.1 Bacilli bacterium | reverse complement strand
GAGGGTTCTTAGTAACACCCTCCGACAGTCTCATATTTGAGACTATTTATAAAAAGTAGGTGCATAAAATTGATAGATACAATTAAAATTTATACTATGATAGATAAAAACACTTATGATAAAATACACAATAAAAGTATTGTAAAAACTTCTTATAGTATGGAAACAGGGGAAATTTTTTATAATATTACAAATGACCATTTAAAAGGAAGTTTTGATACAAGTTTAAGTGTAAGAGTAGGAGAGGGCGCAAAATATAAATTTATAAATATGTATTATTTAGAGATAGAGGGGAGTTATCACAAAATATTAAAGGGTTATAATTCTCATAATGGTTTTTATAATCTATATGATATATCTAATTGCTTGATTAATTTGGTTTCTAATAGTTATAATGTAAAATTGCCTGATATAAAACATTGGTTTTTGCAAAGAGTAGATATAGCAATTGTTTTTGATTTAGAAAACCAAAACAATATAAAAAGATATTTAGAAAATTTACATTCTTGCAATTACCCTCGTAGGAATTTAAAAAATTATAGTGATTATGGTCGGTACTGGTTTATATGTTCCTGGTACTACAACAACATTAAAAATATATAATAAATATCAAGAATTTAAAAAACACGATTTAAAAAGATTTAAAAATACAGATAATTTTCATATTGAAAATTATCTAGATATTATACAAGGTTATTTGAGATTTGAAATAGAAATTAAAAAGAAAAAGTTGGAAAGTATATATAATAATAAATATATAAGAATAAAAAATATAATTTATAAAGATTTAAAAAATGTTTGGAGTGATGAATTTATGAAATTATTAAAATTTTATGATAATGAATTAACAATTATAAGAGATAGGGAAAAGGTAAAAGATAGGTTATATACATTTTATGGGGAAACTAAAGGTAAAAATTTATATGATTTTTATTGTTCTTTGATAGTTGATGGAATTTTAGTTGTAAAAAACAATATGTCTAAACCATCATATTATAGAAAAACAAAATATTTAAAAGATATAGGAGTTGATTTTAGTCAAAAAATTGATTTTCAAGAAGATAATTTTATAGATTTTAATCCATTTACATTTGAAGAAGTAGTATAAAAAAGTTGCGTTTAAACGCAACTTTTAATCTTCTTCTAAATTTATTGTATATCTAGCAGTTTCACTATTTATATATATATTAAATTTCCAACTTTCTTTACTATTTAAATTTGTTATTGAATCTCCTGAACTTTCTAATTTATTATTATCTTTATCATAACATTGAACTCTTACTACTACATATTCATAATTTTGATTTGTATTGTTTACTACAATTCCTTCAATAGTTTTTGAAAAAGTAGTATTTTTAATATAATGTTCTTTTATATATAATCCTTGTTTTTGAGTATTTGTATTATTTTTTATACTATTTGTTTGTGTTATATTATTACCATCTCGTACATTAGGCACCATATTACTTGATACTTGTATATTATCATTTTTTGTAGCTACTTTAATTATAAAAATAATACTTAATATACATATTAATATTGTTAAATAAAATATTATATTCTTTTGTTTCTCCATTTTAATCACTCCTTTTATTAAATTATAGCATTTTATTTTTCATTTCTTTGTCGAACATTGTCGAACTTATTATATTGTTTTCTTATGTCAACCATGTTATAATTTTATTATGCAATAATTTAAAGGGGGAATATATATAACAAAAACAAGAATTTCTACAAAAGATACAAAGTTTTATATTAATGAATATGGAGTATTTTACGAAGGACAAATTCTTGAACAGTATGCAGGAATAGGGGAACATTTGAATTATTTGCAAGATGTTGTTATCGATAAATTTATTATACATTTTAAAGAAGGAGAAAGTATAAAATTATATTTTAGAATTTCAAATTTTATAAATAAACAAAAATTTACATTGCCAGTAAATTTGTTAGGAACACATTATAAAATAAAAAAATAAAAAAATTTAAAAAAGTTATTGCATTATCATAATTTTTATGATATTAAATAGATAATGTAAATTACATTTTAAATTTATAAATTCTGTTTTAGGGTAGAGAGTATCTGCTTATTAATTTTAAGATATGTCTTTGCGCAAAATCAAAGTTTTGAGCAAAACAAAGTAGGACAAAATATATATTTCCTTAAAAAAGCCTATATCTCAGTATTTGTAGGTGTCGATGCCCACATCGACCCGTTTTCATACATAATCTTATTAATGTAACTTTTATTACTTTTTAAATAAAATCGCTTAAAAACGATTCTGATGCGTCAAAATTTTAACTTAATTTATAATGTTTGTATGAATTTTAAATTTCAAAAATTTTTATTACAATTTATATTATTATCTATAAAAATTTTTTAAAAATCTCTCAAACCCTTATATTTCAATATTTAGCCGATTTTTGAGACAACATACTATATGCCTCATTTTTAAAAACGGCTTAAAATCGATTCTCGTGCGTCGTTTTTGGGGCCATTTTTCAGTATTTTCAAAGATTTAGTAAAACTATAATTCTTCATAAGATCACTGTAAAATTTACCAATTATATGAATTTAATTAATCTTAAATTTCCATTTAAATCTAATTTATATTATTAAATGATAAAGTTTATATTAATATAATTTAAATTGCTTAAAAATGATTTTGAAACGTTATAAATAATAATTATAATCTAATATAATGAAATTTATTTACAAATTATATTAAAAAAAATCGCAAACAACAAATGTTCGATTTTTGGAATAGGACTAATTTTTTAAAATCAAATTATAATTAATTCTAGAATTTTATTTTATATATTTATTTTAATATTTTTAGATTTTATAAAATTTATTTTTCACAAGATTTTTTCTAATTTAATATATAAATTATATTAAATTAATTATTAAAAATTGATAGCATAGCCTATTCCCCTACTCTGCTTATTTTTTTCATGAGATCAAAAAAAAGAGCTAATTTCTTAGCTCTAATAAGTTTATTCCCATTCAATTGTTCCTGTTGGCTTTGGAGTTAAATCATAAAGTACTCTATTTACATTTGGAACTTCTGATATTATACGTTTTGTTATATGTTCTAAAAGTTCATATGGTATATGTTCGATTGTTGCTGTCATAGCATCAATTGTGTTAACTGCACGAATTATTACAGGATATTCGAAAGTTCTTTTATCATCTTTAACACCAACTGATTTAAAATCTGGTATAGCTGTAAAGTATTGCCATACTTTCCCTTCAAGACCATTTTTTGCAAATTCTTCTCTTAAAATAGCATCTGATTCACGTACAGCTTCAAGTCTATCTTTTGTTATTGCTCCTAAACATCTTACTCCTAATCCTGGTCCTGGGAATGGTTGACGATATACCATTGTATCTGGCAATCCTAAAGTGTTTCCTACAACTCTTACTTCATCCTTGTAAAGGAATTTTAATGGTTCAACAAGTTCAAATTGTAAGTCTTCTGGTAAACCTCCTACATTGTGATGAGCTTTTACTCCATGACTTTCTATTATATCTGGGTAAATTGTACCTTGTGCTAGGAACTCTATTCCTTCTTGTTTGCGAGCTTCTTCTTCAAACACTCTTATGAATTCTGCACCTATAATTTTACGTTTTTGCTCAGAATCTGAAACTCCTGCAAGTTTATCTAAAAAGCGATCTATTGCATCAACATAAACTAAATTTGCATCCATTTGATTTCTAAATACTTCAACAACTTCTTCTGGTTCGCCTTTTCTTAATAGTCCATGATTAACATGTACACATATTAATTGTTTTCCAATAGCTTTTATTAATAATGCTGCAAGAACAGATGAATCAACTCCTCCTGAAAGTGCTAATAATACTTTTTTATTTCCAACTTGTTCTTGAATTTTTTTAACTTCTTCATCAATAAATTTTTCAGCTAATTCTTTTGAATTTATTCTTTGCATTGTTTCTGGTCTAACATTGTTATCCATTTTTACTCCTCCAATTTTATTATTTAAATTTAACATTAAAATTGTATTACAAAAATCAACAAAAATCAATAATTGGTAAAGATATTTTATGTTTTTTATTATAATTAAAAAATGTAGGGGTCGACGTCCTCGGCAACCCGCTCTTCGGAGCTTTATCTAAAAATCTTAATATTATTGCTTAAACGGTTGCTTTAAAAGAAAAAATGGCTTAAAATTGAAATATAAAGTTTAAATTAGGAGGGTATTTATGATTAATAAAGATTTAAATCCAGACTTTGTTAATTCTTTTTTAGACTATAGCATTACTATATTAAACAAGTCTCCTAATAGCATTAAAGAATATAATTATGATCTTACTAACTTTTTAAAGTTCATAAAAATACAATTTAAATTAACAAATGAAAAAGATTATTCTAAAATTGATATAAGTGATTTGAGTATAGATGTAATAAAAAAAATTTCTGTTAACGATATTCATAAATATATTTCATATATGGCAACAGAACTTAAAAGTAAACCTGCAACCCGTGCTAGAAAACTATCTTCAATAAGAATATTTTTCAAATATTTATCTCAAAAAGCAAAGCTAATTGATATTAATCCTGCTCAAGATTTGGAGACTCCTAAACTTGGAAAAAGATTACCTAAATATTTGTCATTAGACGAAAGCAAGAAGCTTTTAGAAGTTGTTCAAAATGGTGATACTAGAAATTCTGAAAGAGATTATGCAATAATTACTCTGTTTTTAAATTGTGGTATGCGTTTATCTGAATTAGTTAATATAAATATAAAAGATATAACATTTAGTGAATGTAAGCTTAATGTTATTGGTAAAGGAAATAAAGAACGCACTATCTACTTAAATAAAGCTTGCATTTCAGCTATAAATGAATATTTGTTAGTAAGACCTAAAGAAGGAATTAAATATGACTCTAAAGATGCATTATTCCTAAGTGAAAGGCGTGAAAGAATTAGTAATAGAACTGTTCAACACATAGTAAGGCAAGAACTTATGAAAGCTGGTCTTGATATAAATAAATATTCAGTGCATAAGCTAAGACATACTGCAGCAACTCTTATGTACCAATATGGAAACGTTGATATTCGTGCACTTCAAGTATTGTTAGGACATGAAAGCATTTCTACTACAGAAATATATACTCATGTTGAAAACACTCAAATAAGAAATGCTGTTGAAAGTAACCCTTTAGCGAATTTAAAATAATAAAAGAGGAGAAAACTATAAAAAATGTTTTCTCCTCTTTTACTTAACGAAAATCTT
>JAZSOX010000162.1:0-2563 GCA_045537175.1 Bacilli bacterium | reverse complement strand
GTTGATAAAATAAAAGATATGATTAGTGGTAAAGAATATGTAGTTGAAAATGATAATAAATACATATACAATTTAGATGCTAAAAAAATAATATTAGTAACAAATAAAGATTCTGTTACTAATATTGAAGTAATAATTGGTGAAGATTACTATAAAATTGAAATTAGCGGAATAGGTTTAGTAAAGGAAATTAAATATTAGGAGGGTTTATGACCTTAAAATTAATAATTATAAATATGTTAACCTTAATTAGGGTTATAGGAACTATTATATTAATTCCAATTTATCAGAATTTTGGAGGAATGTATGTTGGTGTTTTAGCTTTTATTTGTTATTTAACAGATAGTATAGATGGAATATTAGCAAGAAAATGGAAAGCATCAACTTTTTTTGGAGCATTATTTGATGGAGTAGCAGATAAATTATTTACATTAGTAAATTTTATAGTTCTTTATTTAATTACTCCATACGCTTTAATTCCAATTCTTTTTGAATTATCAATAATAGTTATTCAATTTTTGAAATTTGCTTTAAAATTAAATGTAAAATCAAATATTATTGGTAAATTAAAGGTATGGATATTAGCAATGTGTGTTGTTTTAACATTTTTAGCAAGTGATATAAATAGTTTAACATTTTTAACAAGTGAAATGAGAGAATATATATTAAATATTCCTAGTAGTAATTTATATTTTTGGCTGTTATTCCCAGCGATTATTATGGAATTAGGAACATTTATTAGTTATATTTTGGAATTATTTGTTATAAAAAAGATAAAAGTGTTAAAATGTGAACAAAAAGAATTAAAAATGCCTAACTTAAAAGGTAATATTTGGGAAAACTTTAAAGAAATTTGGTTAAATCCAGAGTTTTATGCAGAGCATAAAAATGACACTAATTTAAAAGATTTAAAAAAACTATCTTAAGATAGTTTTTTTATTTGTTAAACTTAACAGTTATATACATTTCGGTATCATATAATTCTTGGACACTTCTGATGATAGAATTAGCTTTTTCTGTATTATGCTCACTAGCAGATACGACAATACTTATTGTGTTGTCTTTTATTTTTACAAAAGAATTTAAACTAAATTTTTCTTTAATTAATTCTTTAATTTTATTTTCATTAGATGTATTATTATTTAATTTTTGCATATTTTCATAAGCTACATTTTTTTCTTCTAATGTACTTTCGCTATCTAATAAAATTTCTTGATATTCTTCCATCAGAGCTTGTTTTTCTTCGTCGTTTTCTACTTCTAAAGCTACTAAAACATCAGATTCAGTTATTTCAATTACTTCGTTAGTAGAATTGTCTTCTGTTTTTAAAACCGCAGCTACATCATCATCAATGCTAACATAATAGATACCTAGAATTAGTATTAAAGAAAATAAAGTTACAAACCATAAATTTTGTTTATTAATCATCAAATCTCTCCTCATAGCTATTAAAATTTATGAAAAATTAATAAAAAAATAACTTTTTTAAAGAATTTTTTATTAAAAAAAAGGAAATCAGGGTGTTTATAACGAATATTAATAGTGAAGGGAGGAAAAATATGAAAAATATTAAACCTGTTATGCAAAGTGATTTAAAGGACTGTGGAGTTTGTACAATGCAGTGGATTATTAAGTATTATGGAGGTTTTATTTCTTTGGAAAAATTAAGGGAAGAAACCTTAACAGATATTAATGGAACTAATGCATACTATATTGTTAATGCGTTTAAAAAATGGGGATTTGATTCTCAAGGGGTTTTGGAACATGACATATCTAGCAATAAATTAAAATTTCCTTTAATTGCCCATTTAGTTATGGAAAATGGTTTAGAACATTTTGTGGTAGTTAAAGAGGTGTTTAAAGATACTATATATTTAATGGATCCTGGTATCGGAAATACTAAGATGACTATTACAAATTTTAATAAATTATTTACAGGTAACATAATAGAAGTTTATCCAAGAGATACAATTATAAAAATGGACCAAGAACTTTCTATTAGTGATTTATTTTTTAAAGTATTAAAAAAGGAAAAGTTTCTCTTTATAAAAATTATAATTACTAGTATTTTGTGGACCGTTTTATTAGTTTTAAGTAGTTACTACTTAAAAATTGGGAGTAATTTAATAAATGAGGATAATAATTTAATAAAATATTTAATAATTGTATTTGCTTTAATTACTTGTTTAAAAGTTTTTGTGTTGTTTATTCGTGAGTATTATGAAAATCATTTAAGTAATTTAGTAGATGTTTACATATATCCAGAATTTATAAGACACTTATTTTTTCTTCCTTTGAAAAATGTCAAAAGTAGAACAACTGGAGAAATAGTAACAAGAGTAGGAGAATTATCTAACATAAAAAGTTTGTTTTCAGATATTTTTGTTTCAGGATTTCTGGATTCTATAATGATGTTTATTTCTATAATAATCTTATATATAATAAATAAAGATTTGTTTTTAATCTTAATATTATTCTTAATTATATATATAATTTTAGGATTATTTATAAGTAAATATATGTATAAGAAAGTTTTAGAAAATATAAATTATCAAACTGATTT
>JAZSOX010000154.1:0-8039 GCA_045537175.1 Bacilli bacterium | reverse complement strand
AAAGAAAAATAGTAAATATCCTGTAAACAATTGTAAAAAAAAGATTACTTTAAACTATAAAGTAATCTAACTTCTTTTGTTGTTAATTCTCTAAATTCTCCACTTTTTAAACCATCATCTGTTAAAAAAGCAAATTTACTTCTTGTAAGTTTCATAACATCATATCCTAATTTTTCAAATAGTTTTCTTATAATATGATTTCTTCCTTCATGGATTGTTACTTCTACTAAGGAAGTATTTTTTATTTTATCTATCTTTCTAACTTTAACATTATCTATAATTAATTTTCGTTCATCAATTAATACACCTTTACGCAATTTTTTAAAATCAATTTCATTTAATATTCCATTAATTTTAGCAATATAAGTTTTATGAATCTTACTTTTTGGATGCATTAAAATATTAGCTAATTCTCCATCATTAGTTAAAATTATTAAACCAGTTGTATCATAGTCTAAACGTCCAACCGGATAAATTCTTCCTTCTGTCGGAATTAAATCTACAACAGTTTTTCTTCCTTTGTCATCACTTGCGCTGCAAATAACTTCTCTCGGTTTATTTAATAAATAATATTCTTTAATTGTATTTTTATTTATTGTAGTACCATCTATACAAATGATATCTTTATCACTTACTTTATATCCCAAAGTATCTACAACTTCACCATTAACTGTTACATGTCCTTTCTCAATTAATTCTTCTGCTTTTCTTCTTGACGTATAACCACTATTAGCAATAACTTTTTGGAGTCTTTCCATAAAATCACCTACAAAAATAGTATAACAAAATTATAATTAAAAGAAAAGATTTGTTAAAACAAAAGCCATAATTATTCCAACTAAGTCAGCAAATAAGCCAACCCAAAGTGCATGTTTTATTTTAGTGATTTTTACTGTCCCAAAATAAAGAGCAATAACGTATACTGTTGTATCTGTACACCCCTGTAAAATTGAAGCAAGTCTTCCTACAAATGAATCAGGTCCAAAACTTTTAAATATATCATTCATTATAGCAAGTGATGCAGTACCAGAAACCGGTCTTAAAAGCGCCATTGGTATTATTTCAATTGGCATACTTATATTACCTAGCAACGGATTAATTAATTTTATTAAGCCGCCTAAAGCATTACTATCCAAAAAAATATTAATAGCAAATATCATGGCAATTACTGCTGGAAAAATACTAAAAGTTGTCATTAAACCTTCTTTAGCGCCTTCTAAAAAAGTATCATATACATTAATTTTTTTCTTAACACCATAAAATATAATTACTATTATAAATAAAGGTAGAATGATTTTAGAAGCTATTTCCATTTTCTATTTCTCCTTCTTATAAAATAATCAAGTGTTACTCCCGCAATTGATGAACAAGCAGTTGCTATAATGGCTGGTAAAATTATTTCTCCTGGAGAAGCAGAATTATAAGCTACTCTAAGAGCTAATATTGTAGTAGGTATTAAAGTAACGCCTGCAGTATTTAATACCAAAAACGTAATCATTGGTGTACTAGCAGTATCTTTTTTTTGATTTATTTCTTGTAACTCATTCATTGCTTTTAATCCAGCTGGAGTTGCAGCACTTCCAAGGCCTAACATATTAGCTGCTATATTCGATGAAATATAACCTAATGCTTTATTATTTTTTGGAATATCTGGAAATAAACGACTTAAGATGGGACTTAATAATTTAGCAAATTTATCTAATAAACCACTTTCTTCAGCTATTTTTAAAATACCAGTCCAAAGTACTATTGTTGGTAGTAAATTTAATATTAAATCTAAAGCTTCATTAGCATTTGTTAAAATACTTTCATTAATTATGTTAATATTTCCTGTAAAAAGAGAATAAAGTACACCTATACCAATTAAAAATGCCCATATGTACCCTACCATTTATTAATCCACCTTCTAAATTTTTGCCACCAAGTTATTTTTTCTACCTCTTTTGTTAATTCAACATATATGGGTTCTTTATGATAAATTTTTCCATCTAATATTACTTCTATATTGCCAACATTAGTATCATCAACATAATCTTTATATTTTATCAAATTTATATTTAATATTAATTTTTTTAATTCATCTTTTGTTAATGTCATATAATAATCATTTTTTATATACAAATTATCATTTTTATAGTATTCTTCATTTTCTACTTTAAAATTATCCTTTGTAAATATTTTATAACTATTATATTTATTATAGATGTTTTCATATATACTTTGATGATCAGCCCAATCGTTTGGATCATTAAGCGTTACTACTACAATATTCATATTATTTTTACTACCAGTTGTAACTAAAGTACGTCTAGCAAGCTCTGTATAACCAGTTTTACCACCAGTTATATATTCCAAATTCAATAATTTATTTTTATTATGCCATACATAAGTCTTATAATTTGTGTTTATTGTGTATTTTTTAGTCTTAAATATTTCTTTAAATACTTCATTTTCCATAGCATACTTTGTTAATTTTGCCATATCGTGTACACTAGATTTATTAGCATTACCATTGCTTTCTTCTAAACCATGAGGATTATAAAATATGGTATTCTTCATATTTAAATTAGTAGCATATTCATTCATTAGATAAACAAATTCTTCTTCACTTCCAGAAACACATTCTGCTATAACTAAAGCTGCATCATTGCCACTTCTAAGCATCAGCCCATATAATAAATCTTTTAACGTTAACTTTTCACCAACTTCAATATAAATGGCACTCCCAAAAGCCTCATATATTACATCGCTTACTTCTATTTCTTTAGCTAAATCACCATTTTCTATAGCAATTATAGCTGTCATAATTTTAGTAGTACTTGCTATAAGTCTTGGTTCTTCTAAATTATAACCATATAATACTCTACCATTATCTAAATCCATAGCTATAGCAGATGATGCACTAATACCATACACTTTAAAAGGAATTACAACAAATAACATTAACAACAACTTTTTCATAGCTTCACCTAAAAAATTATATGATTACAAAGTAAAAAAATGTTGATAACACTTAAGTTACCAACATTTTTGCTTATAAAATTATGCAGCTTTCTTAGTTTTTGTTTTTTTAGGTTCTTCTAATTTTTCTGCAGTATTTTTTAATAATTCTGCTGTTTTAGATTTAACTTGTTTAGCTGTTTTTTCAACAATTGGAGTCCCTTTTTCTATTGCTAAATCTACTAATTCTTGAGCTTTAATTTTAACTTCACGAGATTTATCAATGATTAATTGTTTAGCAGTTTCTTTATCTAAATCCTTAATTGTATTTTCTAATTCTTTAGTTTTTACAATTATAGCATTCTTAACTTCTTCGATATCAATTTGTTTAGCTTTTTCATATAAATCATTAATCATTTTAGCTAAGTCTTCTCTTGTTTCTTTACCACTCTTTGGCGCAAATAATAATCCTAATCCTAAACCAATTCCTGCTCCTAATAAGAAACTTTTCTTTTTACTCATAATCTTCACTCTCCATTTCATCTTTTTCTTTATTTCTCATAAATAATTTTAATACAAAATTTTCTATAGTAGAAATTACAGTTCCAACTACACCACTAACTTTATCAGATATCATACCTAATGTATCAAATAAAGGTGTTACTTGATCTACTTTTTCTTGAACATCATCTACTACTTTTAAAACTTTATCTATAGTAATTATAAGTTTAATTCCTAAAACTATACCAACAATTATAATGATTATTAACAAAAAGTAGATTATTATAGGTAAAAATTGTAATAAGAATTCCATATTACTCTACCTCCTCTCTTTCATCATACATAGAATCTATTAACTCAAATAAATCGCTATCTAATGTATCATCTAAATCCTTATGAGTAGTTTTTTCTTCACTATCTAATTTTTCAAGTTCTTCTTCAATAGCATCTAAATTATTTGTTCTAGGTATTTCTAAAGTATCTTCTAAAGATATTTCATCTGATGCTTGTTCTAATAAATCATCAATCGTTTTATATTCTTCTCTTTTAGGTTCTTCTTTTAATTTAATTGTTTCTTTTTCTTCAAAAAATGTAACAACCGGTTCATCTATTTGTGTTATTACTTCTTCTTGTTTTGGTTCAAAAGCTTTTTTTCTAACTACTTCTATATCTATATTAGATGCAGTATCCTTTTTAGTAACAATATCTTCTGCCTTATAATCTTGATTTAAAATTCCATAAACTGGTGAAATAATTGGAGATGGTTTAAATTTTTTCTTCTCTGTATATTCTCTAGTTTCTATTCTTTCATAGCGACCATAGTCAGTTCTCTTTTCAACAGTTTTCTTTCTTTCATATTCTAATACATTAGCTTTCGGTTTTACTTGAGGCTTTGCCATACTAGTAAATTCTTCTTCATCAAAATCTGGAAATTTAAATGAATTTTCAGATCTAAATAATTCCCTTTCACTTGTTACTTCTTTAACCGGTTCCTTTACCACTTCTTGTTGTTCAGGCTCTATTTTAACGATTTTAGGACTTTCTTCTTTTACTTCTTCCCTAACTTTTATTGGTTCTGTATATTCTTCTTCCTCTTCAAATAAAATATCTTTTAATTTTTTTACTAAACCCATAATTTCACCTTCCTAATTTATGAAATCAGTATCTTTTACTTCTTCTTCGTTTTCTATAATATTATCTTCTTCGACAAAATCTAGATAATCATCATCTTCTTCTGTTTCTTCGAACATATCAAATATTTCTTCTGTATATGTTAAATTATCATCTTTAAGTAAGTTTTCAACAATTATATCATTATACTTAATACTGTTTAAAATACTAATGGAATTTACTAAAGCTTGATTAATCAAACTCTCTTCTACCATTACTTCTATTTTAGCATAATTATACATAATTTCAATCAAATATTGATTATTTTCCCATAAATTAATCTCAGCATACCCTTCTTTTCCATTATAGCTAATTTTTGTGGAATATACTGCATTTTCATTTTTTTCATATACAAAATCTTTTTCTTCATTATAACTAACTAAATCTATATACAGGTAATAATTAAGATTTTTACTAGATAAAATAGCATAATTTGAACCTGCATCACTTAAATGAAGACCTTTAGGAATATAATATTGATACCCCTTTTTATAAGTATTAGCTTGTTTTGGCTTCGAACTTAAAGTATTAATATAGTCATCATAACTTAAATTATTCAAATTCGTACAACCTGAAACACAAAAAATTATAATTAATATTAAAAGTAGTTTTCGTATTTTCATATCTTACTCCATAATCATTATATCAATTTATTTAATCGCTTTCAAATATTTTATTTTAACTCCCTGTTTACTAAATTTTTCTTCATATTCTGTCATTACATTCAAAATATCTGTATTATGTAAATCATAACTAATTTCTTCTATTTCATATCCATAGTTTTTTATCGTTTCAACACTATAAGAAAACAAGTTATCGTTATCTGTTTTTTGAATTATAACATTTTTACCTTTAAAGAATTTATCGTATAATTTCAAAAAATTTGGAGATGTTAATCTTCTTTTCGCATGTCTATCCTTTGGCCATGGATCAGAAAAATTCAAATATATAACATCTACTTTATTTTCTAATAATTCTTCTAAATTCATAATATCACTAATAATCACTCTTAGATTAGGTAAATTATATTCCATCATTTTTTTAATAGCAACACTGGCTACACTAGAATATTTTTCAATACCAATAAAATTGATATCTGGATTATTAATCGCCATATTTAAAATAAAATTTCCTTTACCCATACCTATTTCTATATGAAGAGGTTTTGAATCATTAAAATCAATTTCATCTTTAATCAAAAAAGTACAATTATTAATTACTTCATCTTTATATTTAGGATTTCTCATTCTCATTTTTAAACACTTCCTTTATTTTTTCATATAATGTTGTAGGAGGTATTTATGAAAAAATCAAGAAACTCTTTCTTTGCTGAAAGTAGTTATCAGGCCTACAATCCAAATATGAACATGAATATGCAAATGCAAGGAGGAGCACCTTACCAAACAGCAAGCAACTATTTCTATCAAGGGCCACTTCCTGCAAATGCTATGCCTAATAATTATAACACATTTGGAAGTAGTAATGATATAGAAAGTAGAATTGCCAAAATAGAAAGACAACTTAATAGAATTGATTATCGTTTAAACAAACTAGAAAATGCTAATAATATAATTACATCTGATGATTTTGAGTCAAATAATTCTAATATGTACATGCTATAAACTAAAGATTTCTTTAGTTTTTTAGTGGTATATAATCATCGCACTAAAACAATATAATTGCTCTTCACCATTTATAGCAATAGAAACCTGATACTTTATGTCTATTACATCAATATCTTCTTTTAAAAATGAATTTATACTATTTTCTAAATCTTTTTCACACTCTTCATCTATAACTTTAACTTTCATTTTATCACCATTTTTAATATAACAAATATACATTAAAAAAATTGTCACAATATAAATGTTTTATGTTATAATTTGTAAAAGGTGGTTGTATGAAAGACAAAATTTTTATATTTGGACACAAAAATCCAGATACAGATAGTGTTTGTAGTGCTATTAGTTTATCATATTTAAAGAATGCGACAGGATTTGATACTGAACCTAGAATATTATCTAATATAAATGAAGAAACAAAATATGTATTAAATAAATTTAAAATAAAAGTACCTGAAATATTAAATGATGTTAAATTACAAATAAGTGATATTAATTATCATAAGGGATTTACTGTAAATAGCAAAGAATCTGTATATAATGCTTTTTTTAAAATGCAAGAAGACAATATGAGTACTATTCCAGTGGTAAATAATAAAAATGAGTTTATTGGAGCATTTGCCATGAAAGATATTGCTAAGAAAGAAATTCTTGGTGATAATAAAACTTTAAAAACAAATTATAATCATGTTTTAAAAGTTTTAAATGGAATAGAAGTGTTAAAATTTGATGATGAAATTGAAGGAAATATCACAAATATTAATATTAGAAGTACAACATTTTCTCAAAGTAACATTTTAAATAAAGAAACCATTTTAATAGTTGGGGATAGACATTCTATTATTGAGGATGCTGTTAATAAAAAAGTAAAATTAATAATAGTTACTTATAATTGTCGTATAAAAGATGAACATTTAGAACTTGCTAAAAAGAATAAAGTAAATATTATATATACAAATAAAGATACATACGAAACTTTACTTAAAATTGGATTTGCTAACTATATTGAAAATTATCGTTATACAAAAGATTTAGTTTGCGTTAATGAATCTATGGATGTTACTGATTTAAATGAAATCATAAATAAAACTAAACACAGTTATTATCCAGTCATAGATAATTCAAATAAATGTTTAGGATTGATTAAATTATCAGATTTAAGAGATTCTAATCCTAAAAAAGTTATGTTAGTAGATCATAACGAAATAACCCAAAGTGTTGATGGATTAGATGAAGCTGAAATAATTGGTATTGTAGACCACCATAAATTAGGAACTTTAGGTACTACACAACCAATTAATTTCAGAAATATGACTGTGGGAAGTACATGTACTATAGTTTACCAATTATTTAAAGAAAGCAAAATTAAAATACCAGAACATATTGCAGCTCTTCTTTTAGCAGGAATTGTATCTGATACTTTATATTTAAAAAGTCCTACTACTACTAAAGAAGACGAAAAAGTCCTTAATACTTTAATTAAATTAACAAATATTAACGCAGAAAAATTAGCAATTGAAATGTTTAAAGCAAATGACGCAGTAAAATCTAAATCATTAAAAGAAATTATTTATATGGACTTTAAAACATTTAATGTTGACAAAAAAACTATAGCTATTGGTCAAATCAATACATTGAATTCAAAAGCTATATTAAAACAAAAATCAAGTTATATAAGATTTTTAAATAAGGAAAGCAATACAAATAATTATGATATTATGATATTTGTTATAACAGATATATTTAAAAATGGTTCTTATATATTATTTAATGAAAATTCTAAAAATATAATGAAAAAATATATTG